>NZ_JBFBCG010000048.1:0-59734 GCF_040683105.1 Streptomyces sp. NPDC051020
TCCGGTTGGTGGAGTCGTGGGGTGTGCGTCCGGATTTCCTGGTGGGTCATTCGGTCGGTGAGATTGCTGCCGCGCATGTTTCGGGTGCGCTGTCGTTGCCGGACGCGGCCGAACTGGTCGTCACCCGGGGCCGGTTGATGCAGGCGCTGCCCGCCGGTGGGTCGATGGTGGCGGTGGAGGCGGCGGAGGCCGAGGTGCTTTCGCTGCTGAACGCCGAGGTGGGGATCGCGGCGGTCAACGGGCCGCGTTCGGTGGTGGTCTCGGGTGTGGAGGCGGCGGTTGCCGAGCTGGTCGCCACGTTCGAGGCGCAGGACCGCAGGACGAGTGTCCTGCGGGTGTCGCACGCGTTCCATTCGCCGTTGATGGAGCCGATGCTGGCGGAGTTCGGTGCGGTGGTGGCCGGGCTGTCGTTCGGCGCCCCGTCGATTCCTGTCGTGTCGGGGGTGTCCGGGGATCTGGCGGCGGACTGGGGCTCGGCCGACTACTGGGTGCGGCACGTCCGCGAGGCGGTGCGGTTCGCGGATGCGGTGTCGTACGTCGTGTCGCGTGGTGTGACGTCGTTCGTCGAGGTTGGTCCGGATGGTGTGCTGAGCGCGATGGCGCGGCAGTCGGTGGAGTCGGAGACGTCTGTCTTCGTGCCTTTCGTGCGCAAGGGCCGTCCCGAGGTGTCCACGGTGGTCTCCGCTCTCGGTCAGCTGCACGTGGCCGGGGTGGGAGTCGACTGGGCCCGGTACTTCGAGGGTTCGGGTGCTCGGCGGATTGACCTGCCGACGTACGCCTTCCAGCGCGAGCGGTACTGGCTGGAAGCGGAACTGGGCGGCCTCGACGCCGGCTCCTTGGGTCTGGACCACCCGGGCCACCCGCTGCTCCCGGCCGCCGTCGCGCTCCCCGGCACCGACGGGCCCGTGCTGACGGGACGGCTGTCCCTCGGCACCCATCCGTGGCTTGCCGACCACCGTGTGGGGGAGTCGGTGCTGTTCCCCGGGGCGGGGCTGGTGGAGCTGGCGCTCTGTGCCGGGGCCCAGGTCGGGTGCGACGCGCTCGACGAACTCACCCTCCAGGCGCCCTTGGTGCTGCCGCCCCACGGTGGTGTCCAGGTCCGTGTCCAGGTGGGTGCCGACGACGGTTCCGGCTCCCGGAGCGTCACCGTTCACGCACGGGACGAAGCCGACGACACAGCCGACGCCCGCTGGACGCTGCACGCCGAGGGCGTCCTGCTCCCGGACACCCCGGTGCCGGTCTTCGATGCCGCCGTATGGCCCCCGGAAGGTGCCGTCGCCGTCGAACTGGACGGCGTGTACGAACAGTTGCTGGCCCAGGGCTATGCCTACGGGCCCGTTTTCCAGGGCCTGTGCGCCGCCTGGCGGCGGGACGGCGAGATCTACGCGGACGTCGCGCTGCCGGAGGCCTCGGGTGCCGACGCCGAACACTACGGCGTGCACCCCGCCCTGCTCGACGCCGCGTTGCACGCCTCGCTCCTCGACGACCCCGACGCGACCCCCGGCGAACGAGGTGTGGCCCACCTCCCGTTCGCCTGGAGGAACGTGCGCTTCCACGCCACGGGCGCGGCCCGGCTCCGGGTGCGAATCACCCCGTCCGGTACCGACAGCATCACCGTGGACGGCGCCGACACCGACGGGCGGCCCGTGTTCTCCGTGGGCGCTCTCGTCACCCGGCCGGTGGCCGTCGCACCCACGGCCGGGACGCAGCGCGGCTCCCTGTACTCCGTCCGGTGGACGCAGGTCGCACCTCCCATCCCCGCCGCACCCGCGGCCACCGCCGTGACCTGGGGAGACCACCACAACGGCGTCCTTCCCGAGGCGGCCGTGCTGGTCTGGGAGTGCCCGGCATCCGACGGCGACATGGTGTCCGGGGCTCACGAGCTGACCGCGCGTGTCCTCGGCGTCGTCCAGGAATGGCTGACGGACGAGCGGTTCGCGTCGAGCAGGCTGCTCGTCGTCACCCGGGGCGCCGCCGCCCTGCCCGGCGAGACGGTCACCGATCCGGCGGCCGCGGCCGTCGCCGGTCTGGTGCGGTCCGCCCAGGCCGAGAACCCCGGCCGGATCCTGCTCGGCGACACCGACACCGACACCGACGCCGACACCGACACCGATGTCCCTCTCGACCTCGCCGCACTCCTCGCCTCCGGCGAACCCGAGACGGCGCTGCGGGACAGCGGTGTGTGGGCGCCCCGACTGGTGCGCGCCCGGCCCGCACCGGACACGGCGGACTGGCCTTCACTTGTCGACGCCGACGCGGTCATCCTGGTCACCGGCGGCACCGGCACCCTCGGCGCCCTCGTCGCCCGCCATCTGGTCACCGCCCACGGGGTACGCCGCCTGGTGCTGACCAGCCGCCGGGGTCCCGACGCGCCGGGAGCCGACGCACTGCGCGCCGAACTGGCCGGTCTGGGCGCCGAGGTGACCGTCGTCGCGTGCGACCTCGCCGACCGGGACGCCGCCCGTGCCCTGCTGACCCTGCACCCGCCGACCGCCGTCGTCCACTGCGCGGGCGTACTCGACGACGCCACCCTCGGATCGCTCACCGCCGCCCAACTGGCCCGGGTCCTGCGGCCGAAGATCGACGCGGCCTGGAACCTGCACGAGCTCACGGCCCCCTTGAACCTCTCCGCGTTCGTCCTCTTCTCCTCCGTCGCCGGTGTCCTCGGCAACCCCGGCCAGGCCAACTACGCCGCCGGCAACGCCTTCCTGGACGCCCTCGCCTCCCTACGCCAGGGACAGGGCCTGCCCGCGCAGTCGCTCGCCTGGGGGTTGTGGTCCGACGACGACGGCATGGCGAGCGGCCTGGACGCCACCGACCTGCGGCGCATGAACCGGTCCGGTGTGCAGCCGCTCGCCGCCGCCCACGGCCTGTCGCTGCTGGACGAGGCCGGGCGGCTGGACGACGCGCTCCTGCTGCCGATCCGCCTCGACCTCAAGACCCTGCGGGCGACGGAACCGCTGGCGCCGATCCTGTCGGGCCTGGTCCGCCGCAAGGCCCGCGCCGCGTCCGCCGCACCGGGCGATCAGCCGCGTGACGGACTCGCCGCCCTGGCCCCGAAGGAGCGCTCTCGCACCCTGCTCGATCTCGTACGGGCGCAGGTGGCCTCCGTGCTCGGCCACGGATCGGCCGCCGACGTCGAGCCCGACCGCGCCTTCACCGAGATCGGCTTCGACTCGCTGACCGCGATGGAGTTGCGTAACCAGCTCACCATCGCGACCGGACTGCGCCTGCCCGCCACCCTGGTCTTCGACCACCCCAGCGCCCGCGCCGTCGCCGCACACCTGGACTCCCTGCTCGCGGGCGACAGCACCGCCGCCGCCGCGACGGTCGCCGCGCCGTCCACCGATGACGACCGCGTGGTCATCGTCTCCATGGCCTGCCGCTACCCCGGAGGTGTGCGCTCGCCCGAGGACCTCTGGCAGCTCGTCGACGACGGTGTCGACGCCATCACCGAGTTCCCCCGCAACCGGGGCTGGGACCTGGAGCGGCTCTACGACCCCGAGTCCACCCGCCCCGGCACCTGCTACGCACGCCACGGCGGATTCCTGCACGACGCCGCCGACTTCGACCCCGGGTTCTTCGGCATCAGCCCGAACGACGCGCTGACCACCGACCCGCAGCACCGGCTGCTGCTGGAGGTCGCCTGGGAGGCCATGGAACGCGCGGCGATCGACCCGTCGTCGCTCAAGGGCACGTCGACCGGCGTCTTCACCGGCACGATGTACCACGACTACGCGGGCAACAACGCCGCCGGATCGCTGGGTCCCGGCCGTGTCTCGTACACCTTCGGCCTCGAAGGGCCCTCGCTCGCCGTCGACACCGCGTGCTCGTCGTCCCTGGTGGCGCTGCACCTGGCCGCCCAGGCCGTACGGTCCGGCGAATGCGGGCTCGCCCTGGTCGGCGGGGTGACCGTCATGTCCACCCCCGAGACGTTCATCGAGTTCGCCCGTCAGCGCGGACTCTCCCGCGACGGCCGGTGCCGCTCGTTCTCCTCGGCCGCCGACGGCGCCGCCTGGTCCGAGGGCGCGGGCATGCTCGTCATCGAGCGGCTCTCCGACGCCCGCCGGAACGGCCATCCGGTGCTGGCCGTCCTGCGCGGCAGCGCCGTCAACCAGGACGGTGCCAGCAACGGCCTCATGGCCCCCAACGGCCCGTCCCAGCAGCGCGTCATCCGCCAGGCCCTCGCGAACGCGCGCCTCGCCCCGGCCGACGTGGACGCCGTCGAGGCGCACGGCACCGGCACCACCCTGGGCGACCCCATCGAGGCCCAGGCGCTCCTCGCCACCTACGGCCAGGACCGCGCGGAGGGCAGGCCGCTGTACCTCGGCTCGATCAAGTCCAACATCGGCCACGCCCAGGCCGCCGCAGGCATCGCCGGAGTCATCAAGATGGTCGAGGCGATGCGCCACGGCGTCCTGCCGAGGTCGCTCCACCTGGACGAGCCCTCACCGAAGGTCGACTGGGAGACGGGTGACGTCGTCCTGCTGACGGCCGCGCGCCCGTGGCCGGAAGGGGATCGGCCGCGTCGCGCGGGGGTGTCGTCGTTCGGCATCAGCGGCACCAACGCCCACGTCATCATCGAAGCGCCCCCGGCCGCCCCCGAGATCTCCGCCGACGCGCACGCGGACACCGCGCCCGTCCCCTGGCTGCTGTCTGCCCGTGACCCGGAGGGCATCGCCCGCCAGGCCGAACGCCTCCTCGCCCACCTGGAAGCGCGGCCCGGTGCGAGCGCGCTCGACGTCGCCCACTCCCTGGCCACCACCCGCACCCCCCTGGAGACGCGCGCCGCCCTACTGGTCACCGACCGGGCACAGGCCCTGCGCGACCTGGCGGTCCTCGCCGGCGGCGCCCCGCCCGCTTCCCTCGTCGACGGCGCGGACACCGTCCCGTCCGGCGGCGGCTCCACCGCCTTCGTCTTCTCCGGCCAGGGCGCGCAGCGTCTCGGTATGGGCGCACAGCTGCACCGCGCCCACCCCGTGTTCGCGCACGCCTTCGACGAGGCGGTCGCCGCGCTCGACGCCCATCTCGACCGGCCGCTGGCCGCCGTGATCCGCGAGGACGAGGCCGCGCGCCTCGGCGGGCTGCTCTCCGACCGGCTCGGGCGGCGCAAGCCGCTGATCGCAGCCTCCTGCTTGCTGAGCGCCGTCACCATGATGATCCCGGTGGTCAAGCCCGACTGGACCGGCATGCTGCTCTTCACCGCGCTCACCGGGGTCTCCTTCGGCTGCTTCATGGCCGTGGACACCGCCCTGGTCACGCTCGTGCTGCCGAGCGCCGCCGACGCCGCCCGCGACCTGGGCGTCCTGAACATGGCCAACGCCGGTCCGCAGATCGTCGCCCCCTTCGTTGCGGCCCTCGTCGTCGGCTCGCTCGGTTACAACGGCCTGTACGCGGTGGGTGCCCTCATCATCGCGCTCGGGGCGCTCGCGGTGGCCCCGATCAAGGGCGTCCGCTGATGAGGGCGCCCGCAGACGGCCGCGTCCGCGGCTTGTCGCCGAAGTCCCGTGCCCGCGGCCGCCACCGGGCGGCCGGCTCCGTACCGACCCGCTCTACCCTGGAGATCTGCCCGTGCACACCACCCCCGCCCCCCGTCCGGACGGCCACCCGTACCAGGACCCGGCCCGGTCCGTCGACGAGCGAGTCGCCGACCTGCTCGCCCGGATGACCTTGGAGGAGAAGGCCGGCCTGCTCTTCCACACCATCCTGCCGATGCACCCCGACGGGCGCCCGGTCGAGGACGGCGACGAGTCGGTGATCCCCAGTGACACCACGGGGATGATCCGCGACCAGGCAATGAACCACTTCAATCTCGTCGGGACCGCCGGCCCCCGGCAGCTCGCCGAGTGGCACAACGCCGTCCAGGAGATCGCGGCCGGTACCCGGCTGGGCATCCCGGTCACCGTCTCCACCGACCCCCGCCACTCCTTCACCCTCAACATCGGCGCCTCCATCCACGCCGGGGACTTCTCCGCCTGGCCCGAGGCGATCGGCCTGGCCGCCGTCCGCGACCCCGAACTGGTCCACCGCTTCGCCGACATCGCCCGCCGCGAATACCTGGCGGTCGGCCTGCGGGTCGCCCTCCACCCCCAGATCGACCTCGCCACGGAGCCCCGCTGGGCCCGCCAGGTCGGTACGTTCGGAGCCGACGCCGGGCTCACCTCGGAACTCGTCCAGGCGTACGTCCGCGGCTTCCAGGGCGAGAGCCTCGGGCCGCGGAGCGTGGCCACGATGGTCAAGCACTTCCCCGGCGGCGGCCCGCAGAAGGACGGCGAGGACCCGCACTTTCCACACGGCAAGGAGCAGGTCTACCCGGGCGGGATGCGCGACTACCACCTGGCGCCGTTCCGGGCGGCGATCGAGGTCGGCGCCGCGCAGATGATGCCCTACTACGGCCAGCCGATCGGCACCGACTGGGAGGAGGTCGGCTTCGGTTTCAACAAGGGCGTCGTCACCGGCCTGCTCCGCGAGGAGCTCGACTTCCGAGGCATCGTCTGCACCGACTGGGGCCTGCTCACCGATGCCCCGATCTTCGGAGAGCTGCACCAGGCCCGGGCCTGGGGCGTCGAGCACCTCACTGTGCCGGAACGCGCGGCCAAGTCGCTCGACGCCGGCGTGGACCAGTTCGGCGGCGAGGAGTGCCCCGAGGTGGTCGTCGAACTGGTCCGCTCCGGCCGCGTCGACGAGCGGCGGCTTGACGACTCGGTGCGCCGCCTGTTGCGCGAGAAGTTCGTCCTCGGGCTCTTCGACCACCGCTACGTCGACCCGGACGCCGCCGAGGAGATAGTCGGCAACAGCGAGTTCCGTGGCGCCGGCGCCGAGGCCCAGCGCCGTTCGCTCACCGTTCTCGTCAACCACGAGCGCACTCTTCCGGTCACCCACCCCCGACCTAGGCTCTACACCGAGGGCCTCGACCGCGCGGTTGTCGCCCGGTACGGAGAGCCGGTCACCACCCCGGCTGAGGCCGACCTCGCGGTGCTCCGCCTGTTCACCCCGTACGAGTACCGGGCGAATCGCTTCGAGTCGATGTTCCACTCCGGCCGCCTGGACTTCACCGAGAGCGAGCTGGCACCGATTCTGCGGGTGCTCGACGCGGTGCCGACGATCGTTCTGCTCAATCTCGAACGGCCCGCCGTCGTCCCGGAGATCGCCGAGCGCGCGGCCGCTCTGGTCGCCGACTACGGTGCGAGCGACGAGGCGATGCTCGATGTCGCCTTCGGTCGCGCCCGGGCCGAGGGGCGGCTGCCGTTCGAACTCCCGCGCTCGATGGCCGCCGTCGAGTCCTCCCGGCCAGACGTGCCCCACGACACGGCCGACCCGGTCTTCCCGTTCGGCGCCGGCCTGGAGGTGTGAGTGCGCCGATTTCGCCGCCCGGCTGCTCGCCGGGATGCGCGACTGCGGCCTGTTCACCGACCGCTTCGCCGTCCAGGTCGACTACCCCGACATCACCGCCGGCCGCCCCGCCAAGGCCGCACGACTCACGTGCGTCGGTCACGGCCGAGCCGTCCGGCACGAGTACGAGGCCCGTGCGGGCGGCGGCGACAGCTTCGACATCACGCTCGGCTTCTGCGAGGAGAACCCCGGCGACGACCGCACAGAGACCGTCCCGGATGTCGACTCCACGGCCCTGCTGCGCGACGGCCACATCTCGGTCACCCCCGTGACGGCCGACCGCACCTTCGGTGCCCAGACGGGCATCGGCAAGGAACTGAACCGGCTCCGCCACTTTGCCGAGCACGAGGCTCCCCGCCCGTGAGCACCCGGCGGCCCGTCAACCCCCAGCGGAAAGAAGAGAACGAGCACACCATGACCTCCTCAGCATCTCAGGACCGCCCCGTCGTCCCGACCCGCCGGGGCCCAGTGCGCGGCGAGCGCCGCGATGGAAGCATCCGCTTCCTCGGCATCCCCTACGCCCAGCCGCCGGTCGGCGACCTCCGCTTCGCCGCGCCGGTGCCGCCTCGGCCGTGGACCGAGGTTCTCGACGCGACCGCGTACGGGCCGACCGCCCAGCGCCGCCCGTTCGCGGACGTCACCGTCATCCCCGAGCCGGTCATCCCAGGCGATTCCACCCTCAACCTCAACGTCTTCACCCCGGACCTCGCCCCGCCGGCGGGCCTGCCGGTCCTGGTCTGGATCCACGGGGGCGGCTTCGTCGCCGGTTGCTCCGCCAGTCCCTGGTACGACGGCGCGGCCTTCAACCGGGACGGCGTGGTCGTGGTCTCGGTCGGCTACCGGCTCGGGGTGGAGGGCTTCCTGCATCTCCCGGACGCTCCCGACAACCGCGGCGTCCGGGACTGGATCGCCGCCCTGGAATGGGTGCGCGACAACATCCGCGCGTTCGGCGGCGACCCGGCCAAGGTGACCGTCGCCGGCCAGTCGGCGGGTGGCGGCGCCGTCCAGACCCTGCTCGCCACCCCGGCCGCACAGGGGCTGTTCCGCGCGGCAGTCTCGGTCTCCGGCGCGGTGATGCGGCCGCAGGAACCGGTGAACGCGCGTACGGTGACCGCCCTGTTCGCCGAACGGACCGGCGTGCCCGCCACTGCGGCCGCACTGCGCCACGCCACCGACGAGGAGTTGCTCGCCTTCCAGGACGCCCTGGACACACCGGGTCCCGGCCGCGACGAACTCCCGCAGCTGCTCCTTGCCCCCTTCGCCGACGGCGAGCTCATCCCCGTCCCGGTCCAGGAAGCACTTGCCGGCGGGCACGCGGGCGCGAACGTGCCGCTGATGCTCGGCTTCACCGCGCACGAGTTCGCCGCGCCGGTCGGCGAGGCGGACGCAGGTGAGGACGCCGGGGACACCACTGGGGAGTCCGACGGCGGTGAGGCGCTGCGGGGCCTGCTGGCCGCACTGGGGCTGGACGAGGCCCGCACCGCCCGCTTCCTCGACCACCACCCGGCGACCGACGGACAGGCGATCACCGACTGGCTCTTCCGCGCGCCCGGCGTGGCGCTCGCCGAGGCCCGCGCCGCCCGCGGACTGCCCACCTGGCTCTACCAGTTCGAATGGTCCGGCACCGCTCCCGGCCGCGCCGGGCACGCCTACCACTGCATCGACCTCCCGTTCGCCTTCGACCTGCTGGACGCCGACGGCGCGACCGCTGCCCTCGGCGACCACCCACCACAGGCGCTCGCCGACACCCTGCACGCTGCCTGGGTCGCCTTCGTCCGAGACCTCGACCCGGGAGCCTCCTGGCCGCCCTACGACGCCCGGCGCACCACGATGCTCTGGGACAGCGAACCCCGGGCGGAGCGCGACCCGCTGCGCACCGTCCGGGACATCTGGCTCACCTGACCATCCCAAGCCTGGCCAGAGGTGACGGCGAACGCCAGAGGTCGGCACCGGCCAGGTTGACGCAGGTCTGAATCGCCTCCCGGCGTACCGGGTCACGCAGTGCCCGGGCGCCGTGGACCACTGAGTACGCGACGCCACGCGCGAGCGCCTCCAGACAGCCGGGGGCCACCTTCGGGGGCCGGTGACTACCGCCGGGCAGGACGATGCGCGGGATGGCGCTTCGTCAGGTGAGGGATGGTCACCCCGAGCGTTCACATGAGTGCATGGCGTCTGTCACTTTCCTGCCATGCCGGCTTCCGACAGCGCCGACGGCTTCTCCAGAGGGTGCTTTATTTGCAGACTCGTGGCCACGGCATAGCCAACCGCCGGACCCGTCCCACAAGGACGGCCGACGCGTCGGCTCCGCAGACCAAGGAGATTCCTGTGAAGAAGACCCTCGCCTGGGCCGTCACTCTCGTGACCGCCGCCACCTGCACCCTCGGCGCAGCCCTGCCGGCGACGGCCGCGGACGACACGACGGCCACCGCCGCCACCGCGGCGTCCCTCAGCTCGGTGATCGACACCTCCAAGCTCGACCCGAAGGCGAAGGCCCTCGTCGACGAGATCCTGGCCAAGCTGCCGGCCGATTGGCAGTCGCGCCGCGCGGCCGCCGCCGCCAAGTACGGCATAGCCGACACCCAGTGGGCGGACATCCGCAACAGCGCCATCAACCCGGGCGACTACCAGTGCCAGGACACGGAGCTGTCGGCCTACGCGGACAGCTTGCTGGCAGGCGCTGACCAGCCCATGCTGGTCTTCTTCCTCTACCTCCTGGGCGGGTTCGACATGCCCACCTATGACGCGCTGCTGTTCGGCACCGAGTCCAAGTCCAACACCTTCGGCGTCAATGGTGAGTACACCAACGAGCTGACGTCCGAGGGCAAGGACCTCAAGAAGTTCTGGGACATCTACTCCGGCGACATCCAGCTCATGCCGATGCACGGCACCGATGTCTTCTCCTCCCCGGAGCGGCTTTCCCGCACCCTGTCCGTGCTGTACGGCGGCACGCCCGAGGACAACATGGGCCTGGCGTGGCTGATCATCGCGCTGGTCCAGTACGAGCCTGTGCTGCAGGACGGCGCCAACCCGATGTTCACCTTCAACGCGTTCGCCTACTCCGAGAAGGAAGACCCGCAGCCGCTGGGCATCTCCGACCGCATCGTCATGGGTGACGGCATCCTCCAGGCCACGAAGGCCATCGGCCTGGACGACACCGCCCCGCGCGCCATCCTCGCCCACGAGTTCGGCCACCACGTGCAGTACGAGGACGGCCTGTTCGCCAGCAAGCTCACCGGGCCGGAGGCCACCCGGCGCACCGAGCTGATGGCGGACGCGTTCGGCACGTACTTCCTCACCCACTCGCGCGGCGAGGCCCTCAACACCAAGCGAGTGCTGGACTCCGCCAAGTCCTTCTACCAGGTCGGCGACTGCGGCTTCACGAGCAACGGGCACCACGGCACGCCCAACCAGCGTCTCGCGTCCTCCACGTGGGGCGCGAGCGTCGCCAATGACGCCGCCAACCAGGGCCACATCCTGCCGTCGATGAAGCTCGACGAGCTGTTCGAGGCGAAGCTTCCGGACATCGTGAAGCCGGACGCGACGAACTGACGACCTGAGGACGTCACCCCGGGTGCGCGGCCCGGAGCCGGTGCGCGGCCATGGGGCCGCGCACCGGCCGCCCCAAGGCCGCGCACCCGGGGTGACGGCGTGCGTGTCCGCCACGACGAGACGCACGACGTCTGGTCGCCGGTCCGGACGCGGCGTCGCGGAGCCGGACCAGCGCGCATCCCCACCCGTCGGATTGGGGACGACTTCGCGTACCCGCTCGGCGCGTCGGGCCCGGTAGGCGGCCTGGTGACCGATGCCACCGGAGACGCCCTCAGCGAGCCGGCGTGACCAGCCCCGCCTCATATGCGGTGATCACGAGCTGAACCCGGTCCCGGGCCCCCAGTTTGGTCAACAGCCGTGACACGTGCGACTTCGCAGTGGCCACCGTGATGAAGAGATCCTCGGCGATCTCGGTGTTCGACCGGCCGCGTCCGACCAGGGTCAGCACTTCCCGTTCCCGCTCGGTGATGCCCTCGACCGGCTGTGGGGAGCGCTTCGGGGCAGCCTCGGGGCGCCCGGCGAAGTCCGCGATCAGACGGCGCGTCACACCCGGCGCGATCAGTGCGTCGCCGGCGGCGACCACGCGGATCGCCGCGAGGATGTCGTCCACCGCCATGTCCTTGACCACGAATCCGCTCGCGCCGGCCCGGAGTGCGCCGTAGACGTGGTCATCCTCGTCGAAGGTGGTCAGAACGAGGACACGGGTCGTTGCCGGACGGGCGGTGATCTGTCGCGTGGCCTCGATCCCGTCCATGCCGGGCATCCGGATGTCCATCACCGCGACGTCGGGGCTGATATCCGTGACCAGTTGGACCGCCTCGACGCCGGTGGCGGCCTCACCGACGATCTCCAGGTCGGGGTGATCGGCCATGAGTACGCGTAGACCGGACCGCACCAACGGCTGGTCGTCGGCGAGCACGATCCGGACGGTCATCGGGCCTCCACCGGAACTCCGACGGGTTCGGGCAGCGGCAGCCGGGCCGCCACACGGAAGCCGCCCTCGGGACGCGGCCCGGCGCTGAGGTGGCCGTGCAGCAGGTGGACCCGTTCCCGCATGCCGACGAGGCCGAAGCCGTGGGCCAAGCCGTTCTCGGCGGCGCCGCACCCGTCGTCGATGACCTCCACGGACAGCTCCTCGTCCCCGTAGCCGATGGCCACCTGGCAACGCCCGGTGCCCGCGTGGCGGACCACGTTGGTCAGCGCCTCCTGCACGATACGGTAGGCGGACAGGTCGATGTCCGCCGGCAAAGGACGCTGCTCCCCACTGCGGCGTACGTCGACGCGTACGCCGGCGTCCGCGGTCGCCGCCGCCAGCTGTTCGACGTCATCAAGCCCCGGCGAGGGCGCGAGCGGTGCCCGCCCTGAGGCCGCCTCACCCGGGTCGGCCTGACGGAGCGCCACCAGCGTGCGCCGAAGGCCCGACAGAGTCTCTCTGCTGGTTGCCTCGATGGCGCGCAGCGCTTCGCGGGCCGCTGCGGGCTGTGTCTGGATGACCCGGCTCCCCACCCCGGCCTGGATGGCGATGATGCCGATACTGTGCGCGACCATGTCGTGCAACTCCCGTGCGATCCGCAGCCGTTCGGCGGTCACGGCCTCGGCCACCTCCTGCGAACGCAGCGCCAGCGCGTGCTCGCGGCGCTCGCGACTCAGCAGACCGACCATGCAGGATGCGGCCAGCGCCAAGAGGGCGATCACGCCGTTGACGCTCAGGTTGTCCCCGTGCGCGAAGCCGCCGATCAGCAAGGCCTGCACGGTGAAAGATACGGCCACGGCGACGATCGAAGCTCGCCGCGTGCGGGTGGCGACAATGAAGCCCAGGACGAGGTCCACCGCCAGAAACGACAGAAACTGGCCCTGGAACGACACCGCCGCGCTCGCATGGACGGAGCCGGGAGTGAACACCACCACGGCGGTGGATCCGAAGAGCGTCAAGGCCAGAGCCAGCAAGGGCATCCGTCGCAGCACGCCGACGAGCAGGCTCACAGCCAGCAGCGACCCGACAGCGTGGACCGTGCCCGAAGCCCGCGGCGCGCCCCCCACCAGCAGAACCAGCATGAAGAGGTACAGGACACCCCCCGACCAGGCCATGACCTTCGTCCTGGTCATCGGCGGTGTGCCCTTTCGAGGGGGAGGCTGCGATGCGAAACGCACGCGGGCAACGGAGTGGTCGGTGTGACGTCCATGCCGCGAGCCTATTCAGCCGCTGCCCGCGCGGCATCGGCCCGGGGATGTACGCCCGCGGGCTAACCCGGCCGCGCGATTGCCGCCCCCGGCCCCATGCCCGGACGAGGACCTCGGGGCAGGGTTGCTCCTGTGATCGAGGTCAATGAACTCACCAAGCGATACGGCGGCAAGACCGCCGTCGACCATCTGTCCTTCACCGTGCGGCCTGGGCAGGTCACCGGATTCCTCGGCCCCAACGGAGCCGGCAAGACCACCACCCTGCGGGTGATCCTCGGCCTGGACGCGCCCACCGGCGGCGCCGCCACCGTCAGCGGCGTTCCCTTCCACCACCACCCACGCGGACTGCGGCACGTCGGCGCCCTCCTCGACGCCGGCCAGGTGCACGGCGGCCGCAGCGCGGCGGCCCACCTTTCCGCTCTGGCCCGCAGCAACGGCATCCCGCTGCGTCGGGTGGAGGAGGTGCTGCGGGAGGTGGGGCTGGCCGAGGCGGCGACCCGCCGCATCGGCGGGTTCTCGCTCGGCATGAAGCAGCGGCTCGGTATCGCCACAGCCCTGCTCGGCGATCCGCCCGTGCTGATGTTTGATGAGCCGATCAACGGCATGGACCCGGAGGGCGTGCTCTGGGTGCGCCGCCTCTTCCGGCGTCTGGCCGCCGAGGGGCGCACGGTCTTCCTCTCCAGCCACCTGATGTCGGAGATGGAGAACACCGCCGACCAGCTTGTCGTCATCGGCCGGGGCCGGCTCATCGCCGCCGAGTCGGTACGGGACTTCGCGGCCCGCAGTACCCGGCTCAGCGTCGTGGTGGGTACACCGCAGGCCGCGGAGCTGGCAGCGGTGCTGACCGCCGCAGGCGCGTCGGTCGAGCCGGAAGGCTCGGCGGGCGCCGAGAAGCTCGTCGTAACCGGGCTGCCGGCGGACCGGATCGGAGCACTCGCCTTCGAGAACCGGATCCTGCTGAACGAGCTGACCACCCGAACCGCCTCTCTGGAGGAGGCATTCATGGAACTCACCGCCGACAGCGTCGAATACCTGGCAGGACAGCCCCGATGACACCACTCGCCTCCGCCCCCATGACCACCTCGGCCGCGCCCGTCGCCGAGCCGCCCGCCCGCTTCCGCGACCTGCTCGCCTCCGAGTGGATCAAGATGCGGTCGCTGCGCTCCACCCCGTGGACGATCGCACTCACCACCCTGTTCGTCATCGGGTCCGCCGCCGCGGCCGCGCTGGCGCACTACAACAACCTCGCGGGCGCCGGCCCGAGCACGCGGCAGCCTCCCGACTTCCTGCCCTTCGACGCCTATCCGCCGGCCGGCTACTGGACGCTGATGCTCGTCGCCGGGAGCATGGGCGCCATCACCGTCGTGAGCGAGTACAGCAGCGGCCTGATCCGGACCACCACCGTGGCCGTACCTGCCCGCAGCTCGGTTGTACTGGCCAAGGCGGTCGTCACCACAGCGCTCTGGACAGCGGTCGGCACGGTCATCTCCACCGATTCCTTCCTGGTCTCCCAGGCCATCCTCAGCGGTCGGCACGCCGGGGTCACGATCACCCACCCGGGGGTGCTCCGGGCGCTGGCGGCATCCGCGCTGCTGGCCCCGGTCTGCGCACTGATCGGTCTGGGCCTGGGCGTCCTGGTCCGGCACAGCGCCGCGACCATGGTCACCAGTACCTTCACGCTTCTGATGCTGCCCCAGCTCTTCTCGGACACCAAGCCCTGGTCCGCCCACGTCAACCACGCGATGGTGGTCAGCGCCTGGAGGCGCCTGGTCCAGAACTGGGGGCCGTCGCCCGACTCCCACATGTTCACCGCCACGGTTCCCGGGTCCTGGATCGTGTACGCGCTCTGGCCGCTCGTCGCGGTCGTGCTCGCGGTGCTCGTCGTGCGGCGCCGCGACGTGTGAACGTGCCTCCGGGGAGCGGATATCGGGCCCCGAGGCACATGCCAGGGCGAGGCTCCGGAAGCTTGTCGCATCCTCGATGAGGGTCTCTCACCCATGGTCATCTGCGAAGGCGATCGCCTTCTCGATGCGGCGGCGATGTTCTCGGCGAGGCGCTGTGGGCGGGGGCGACCCTGTATGCGGGATTGCCGCCGGCTGAGAAAAACGCTTGGACTCCACGGGCGCTGTCGCGGGACACTGAGGTTCCGGGCCTGGCCTCCCCGTACTCGCACACATGCGTCGCCACGAGCTGCGCGGGGGCTCTGCCGCCGTGCCCCGCCTGTCGCACGACGACCCGAGCGACGCACTCATTCGAACCGAAGCTCCGCGCGGCCACTGAGGCAACGGCTTCACCCCGCAGAAGCACGAGGCGGGACGCCGCACGACCACACAGGGTTGGTATGGGATCGCCTGAATCGCGCAAAGCGCCGGGCAGGGGCCCGGTGCTCCTTGCACTTCGTTACTACGGACGGGAGTTGGCCAGGCTCCGGCGGCTGACGGTGCCCGCGATGTTGTTGCCGGCGCTCGGCAACATCGGCATTGCCTACATCGCGCCGCTGGTCGTCGCGAAGCTCGTCGGCCGAATCGCCGGCGACGCCGGTACGTCCATCGGCTCGACGCTGCCCTACGTCCTTGCCTTTGCCGGCGTGCTGCTCCTCGCGGAGACGCTGTGGCGTATCGGCCTGCACTTTCTGAACCGCCTCGACGCCCTCGGCATCGAGCACCTGTACGTGATCGGCATGGACGAACTGTTCGCCAAGGACGCCGCGTTCTTCCACGACAACTTTGCCGGCTCGCTGACCAAACGGGTCCTGAGCTTCGCCTCCCGCTTCGAGGAACTCGTCGACACGCTGACGTTCTCGGTCGTGGGCAGTTTTGTGCCGCTGGTGTTCGGGTCTGTGGTGCTGTGGCACTACGAACCGCTGCTCGTTGTCGGGCTGTTGGCGATGATCGCGCTGACGGCGCTGTGTGTGACGCCCCTCATCCGTCGCCGCCAGTCGCTCGTCGACCAGCGCGAGGAGGCGATCGCCCGGGTGTCGGGCCACGTCGCCGACAGCCTGATGAACATGGACACGGTCCGGGCATTCGCCGCCGAGAAGCGCGAGGCCGCCGAGCACCGGTCCCGCGTCGCGGAGTCACGGCGGCTCACGCTGAGGTCGTGGGACTACGGCAACCTGCGCATCGACACGCTGGTCGCGCCGATGTCCGTGCTGACCAACGCGTTGGGCCTGCTGCTCGCGGTGACTCTCGGTGGCGGTGGGCACGGCGTGGAGGCGGTCGTTGTCGCCTTCACGTACTACACCAACGCGACGCGGATCATGTTCGAGTTCAACCAGATCTACCGCCGCCTGGAGAGCTCGATGACGGAGGCCGCGCAATTCACCGAACTGCTCCTGACGCCACCGACCGTGCTCGACCCGGTGTCGCCGGAGCCGCTGCTTTCCCGGGCCGCCGATGTCCGCTTCGAGCAGGTGACCTTCGCCCACGCGGGTGCAGAGCCACTCTTCGAGTGCCTCGACCTGGCCGTGCACAGCGGGGCGAAGATCGGCCTTGTCGGCCGGTCCGGCGGGGGCAAGACCACGCTCACCCGGCTGCTGCTGCGGATGACGGACATCGACGCCGGCCGGATCCTGATCGGGGGTCAGGACATCAGCACGCTGCGTCAGGCCGATGTGCGCAGCCTGATCGCCTACGTGCCGCAGGACCCGGCGATGTTCCACCGCACGCTGCGGGACAACATCGCGTTCGCCCGGCCGGACGCCACCGACGCCCAGATCCGCCGCGCGGCCGAGGCGGCGCACGTCACGGAGTTCGCCGACGCGCTGCCGGACGGCTTCGACACCATGGTGGGTGAGCGCGGTCTCAAGCTGTCCGGCGGACAGCGCCAGCGGGTCGCCCTCGCCAGGGCGATCCTGCGCGACGCGCCGATCCTGCTGCTCGACGAGGCGACCAGCGCCCTGGACTCCGAGAGCGAGATCCTCGTCCAGGAGGCGTTGTGGCGGCTCATGGACGGGCGGACGGCGCTCGTGGTGGCGCACCGGCTGAGCACGGTCGCCGCGATGGACCGGCTCGTAGTCCTGGACCGCGGCCGGATCGTCGAGCAGGGCACACACCAGGAGCTGCTCGCGTCGGACGGCGCCTACGCGAAGCTGTGGCGGCACCAGTCGGGCGGCTTCCTCGACGGCACTCCCGCGCCGCAGGCCGACCTGCACTGAAGGCCGGCCCGGTGGGAGGCGGCATCATTCACGGCGCCGGGCAGGTGAACGCCGTCGGCGGCCATCCGCGCGAGGTCGTCGAGCTCGCCGGTCCGTCACCGCTACGCTGGCTGGCGCACGCTGAGATGCCCCCCTTTCTTGCGGACAGGTGGTTGGATTTGCTGTACGTCGCGTTCCTGCGCGGGATGAATGTGCCGGGCCGTTCGGTGAAGATGGAGTACTTGCGCAACCTGTTCACGGACATGGGATTCGACTCCGTGCGCAGCTACATCCAGAGCGGGAACGTCTTCTTCGAGTCCGCCGAGACCGACCGTGCCGTGCTCAGCGACCGGATCGGTGACCATCTCGGAGAGACGCTCGGCTACGAGGTCGCGGTCTGTCTGCGTACGGTCCCGGAACTGGAGGCGCTGATTGCGCTCGACCCGTTCAAGGACGTCACGGTCACCCATGACATGCGCTGCTGCGTGGTGTTCACGACCGAGCGGATCGATCCGGACCTGGCTCTGCCGCTGACCTCCCCGAAGAAGGACATGGAGATCATAGGCAGCACCGAGTACGACGCCTTCGTCGTCTGGTATCTGATCAACGGCAAGGCGCCCGCGGCCAAGGGCTTTCAGGAACGCGCGCTGGGACGCGACGCGACGACGCGCTACTTCCACACCGTGGTGAAGATTCTCGACGCGGCCAAGAAGGGCGCGTCCTGACACTCAATTCCGGGCTTGGCCGAGGCCCGCATCCCCTGTCCGATTCTGGACGGGGAATCGAGGGTGGGCGACGCAGAACGAAATCGCCGGGATTCGCTGGAGCTGTTCACGGTCGCCCCTTCTCGCGTGAGCCCGGGCCCGATCCGCAGCCTCGCCGGCATCGCCCTTTGACCCTCGCAGCGTCTCAAGGTGCCCGCGTCTGAGAGGAGCTCACAAAATGGGCGCCCGGCTCGCGGCGTCTGGCACGCACGCTCGCTGCGTTGCCGAAATGCCCTAGTAGCTCCTTCCCCAAGCTCTCAGCTTCGTTCGAGCAGGGGAGGCCCCATCCGAGGACCTTCCAGCGCCTTGCGATCGCACGCACCAGACGCCGCGAGCTGATCGGACTCCCATTTTGTGAGCTCCTCTAAAGGCGCGGCCACGGCCGGGCCCCGAGACGTTCGATGTCGGTGTTGAAGCGTCTCAGATAGGAAGCGAAGGCGGCGATGTCTTCTTCCGGCCAATCGGCCATGACCTGTTCCAGGGAGCGGACGATGCCCTCCCTTTCCATGTCGAGTACGCGTGCGCCCTCGTCGGTGATGCGGAACTTGCGGGCCATGCCGCCGTCAGGGTCCGGGATGCGCTCCACGAGTCCGGTGCGCATGATCGCAGCCGTCTGCCGGTTCAGGGTGGAGGCGTCCAGCCCGAAGGCGTCGCTCAGTTCGCCGATGGACATCGGTCCCTGCACGTGAATGCGGCTGAGCAGGATATAGGCGCTGCGCTCCAGGGACCCGTCCCCGCGGTGTTTGCCTCGCTGGTTCAAAAACGTGTGGCGACTGAGCAGCATCTGCTCGTACTCGACCTCGTGTGTTGCCCGGGCCATGCGCCGGTCGCCTCCTGCCTGTCGCGGGGCCGCTCTCCCTCTCGTCCGGGCGGCCCGCTCTCCATTCTCTCATAGGCGTGCATCATGCATGTGAAGTGCCCGATACATAGGAAGTGCATGATGCACACTCCCATGATTGGTCACCCGCGGCGTGGTGTCCGGCGAAGGTGTGTACCGGTTTTGACGCGTCCGATGCCGTGGTCGGCGAGCGGGCCGACGCTCAGACCAAGTCGACGGCACTCGGCGAGCAGGCCGGGCAGCGCATCCAGCGTGGCTCGCCACGCGCCAGGTGCGCTCCATCCGTCCGCGTCGTGCAGCAGCACGGTGCCACCGCCGGTCAGACCTGCGAGGACCGATGACCTCACGGAGCGGGCATCGGCGTCCGCCCTCCAGTCCCGGCCCCATGCCGACCACAGCACCGGTCGCAGCCCGGCGCGCCGGGCTGCAGCCAGGCGGCCGCCGGTGAGGATGCCGTAGGGCGGCCGGTACCACTGCGGGACGGTCCCGCAGATCTGCTGTACCGCGCCGACGGTTCGCTTTACCTCCCGTACGTCGCGCCGCGGTGCAGGGAACCAGGGGCGCTCGTGGTGCCAGCCGTGCACCGCGACCTCGTGACCACCGGCCACAAGCGCCCGGCCAAGGGCGGGATGACGTTCCAGCGAGGCGCCGACGACGAAGAAGGTGGCCCGCACCCGGTATTCGTCCAGGACGCGCAGGACGTGCGGGGTGCTGGCCGGGTCCGGCCCGTCGTCGAAGGTCAGTGCCACGTGAGAGGGATGACCGCGGCCGTCCAGCGCGGGGCTGAGGATCCTCCGTACGGGCGGCAGCCAGGTGGCGGCGGGCCCCATGTGCCACGCGGCGGCCGCACCCAGAGCGCCGGCCACTGCGCCGGATGACACCGCCGTCCGCCCTGCGGCGGATCGTCTTACCATCGTTGTTCGTCCTTTCCGGAGACCACCGGGGAACTGCTCAGATGCATGCTGGCGAACGCGATGAGCCCGAGCGCCGCAGCCTCCGGCAGCACCCGCCAGCCCAGTTCGATCCGCTCCTCGAACAGCAAGACGCCCAGAATGACGCTCAGCAATGAGTCGCCGAGAGTGAGCGCGGGCTGCGAGGCGCCCAGCGAGCCCGCCCAGCTGCACCACAGCCAGTGGCCCGGTCGCCAGGGCGAGGGCCTGCGCCAGCCCCGAGACCAGCAGCAGTCCCGCACCCCAGCGCCAGGCCGGGCGGCGGACGAAGCTCAGGCTCCCGAGGCGATGGCTGCCCGTGAGGCCGGGCAGGTCCGCTGCCGCAGCGCGGCGCTGCAGCACGGAGGCTGCCGCGTTCCCGAGCGCGGCGAACAGCGCCAGCACCACGGAGACGATGATCACGTGTCACCCACCCTGCACGCGTGTCCGTTCCCGGGGGCCCGTTCAGCCGAATCGCATGGCCAGCTTGCGGAAGAGCTGCGGAGCCACGCCCTGCAGCCACCCCGGCACGCCCAGCCAGCGCGGCACGGTGATCTCGTCCCGGCCACCGGCGAGTGCCTTCTCGACCGCTGCCGCGACCCGCCCGGCGGGTACCGGCCGTGGCCAGGACCGGGTGTACGGGGTGCCACGGCGGGTGAAGAACGGCGTGTCCACGGGACCTGGCAGCACCAGGCAGACGTGGACGCCTGTGCCCCGGAGTTCGTAGCGCAGGCTCTCCGCGAACGCGATCAGCGCGCCCTTCGTCGCCGCGTAGACCGCCTCGTCCCGTACACCGAACCGGCCGGCGACAGAGCCGATCAGCACCAGCCGGCCCGACCTGCGGGACACCATCTGCGGCAGCACCAGGCGGACGAGGTGGAGTACGGCGCAGATGTTGACACTCACCAGACGGTCCACCGTGGCGGGCGGCATGTCGGTGTACGCGCCGGCCCAGCCGAGCCCCGCCCCGGCGATGAGCGCGTCGACTCTTCCGCTGTGCGCCAGTGCCGCCTCGGCCAGTTGGCGGCAGCCCTCCTCGGAGGCCAGGTCCATCGGCAACGGGGCACCGGCGGTGCGGGCGGCGACACTGCCGAGCCGGCCCTCGTCCCGTCCGTTGAGCAGCAGCTCCCATCGCCCGCCGGCCGCGAGCCGTGACGCGATTTCGGCGCCGATACCGGAGGAGGCCCCGGTGATCAACACGACCGGCCGCGGGCCAGGGGTGGGCGGACCGGCCGCAACCGAATGCGTCGCGTCGGTCCCGGTTGCCGGGGTGCCGTGGGCTGGGTGGCTCTTGCGCATGGGCTTCCGTCCTCCGGGGCCGCCGACATCCTGGTGAAGCACCAGCCGGTAGCGGCCCGTAACGAGTCATCCTTCATGCAACCAGCGCACCGGCAATCGCGCTCGTCCGCACCTGGGTGAGGGCGTGTTTCGAAAGGAGCGTCGTCCGCCCGTAGGGCGGGCCAGACGCCGCCTGGCAGGCGGGACTTTCGAAACACGCCCTAACGGCCCGCCAGTCCGGGGTTGGCGCACCGGCCGCGATGCGAGGAATATCCAAGAATGGGACGCCGGATTCTGATCGTCAGCGCGAGCATGGGCGCCGGACACGACGCCGTGGCCGCCGAACTGGCCGGGCGGCTGTGGGCCGGCGGCCACCTGACCGCGCGTGTGGACCTCCTCGACTTACTGCCCCCTGGCGCCGGGCGCGGGCTGCGCGCCGCATACCGCACGGCGCTCCGCCACTGCCCAGGGGCCTACGCGGCGGTCTACGCGGCATTCTTTCGCGACCGCGGAGACCAGCGCGACCGGAACGGCTGGGCGCCGAGCACCGGGCCGCTGGCCGCAGCCCTGGAGCCACGCCTGCGCGACGTCGTCGAGCGCTGGCGCCCGGATGCGCTCGTCTCCACCTTCCACCAGGCTGCTCAGGTCACAGGGCGGCTGCGGGCCCAGGGCGGTGACTGTCCGCCCAGCACGGTCGTGGTCACCGACTTCGCCGTGCACCGGCAGTGGCTCCATCCCAGCAACGACCTGCACCTGTGCCTGACCGAGGCCGCCGCGGCACGCGTCCGTGCCAGGACCGGACGCCCGGCGGAGGTATGCGGCCCGGTCGTGCCTCCGGCCTTCGCCGCGGCGGCCCACGAGAGGGCGGGCGGGCGGCCGTCGCGCTGGGCGCGGGAGTTCGCGCGGCGTGCCCCCGGCCGGCCTGCTGTGCTGCTTTCGGCCGGTGCCTGGGGCGTGGGACAGGGGCTGGCCGACACCGCGCTTCTGCTCGCTGGTGCGGGCCACCTTCCGGTGCTGCTGTGCGGAAGGGACGAACGACTGCGGACCCGCGCGGCGAAGCTTCCCGGTGTCCTGGCGCTGGGCTGGGTCGAGGACCTGCCGGAGCTCATGGCGGCATCGAGTGCCCTGGTGGACAACGCCGCGGGCCAGACGGCCGTGCAGGCCCTCGCCGCCGGCGTACCGGTCGTCGGATACCGTCCGATCCCCGGCCACGGCGCCGAGGGCGTCGGTGAGATGGCCGCCGCAGGCCTCACTGAGCACGCTGCCGACACGATCGGGCTGCTCAGCTCACTCGACCGGCTGCTGCGCCCCGGCCCCGAGCGGGACCGACGGATTGCCGCCGGGCGGGCTGTCTTCACCGCAGACGCGGCCGAACTGGTCGCCTGGTGAGCGGCGTACGGCGGGGAACGTACGGATGCCAGTGCCCCCTCCCGGCAAGCTTTGCCCCGTCGCGCCGCCCTGCACGCCCGCTCGACAACGCTCCTCCATGGCGCGGTATCCCTCGGCGACCTCGTCGAGGGACAGCGGCAGGTCGAATGCCTTGCCCGGTCGATACGGCCGACATAGGACCGCTGTCACCGAGCTCGCTGCACCGGCCGTGCCAGCTCGACATTGAACTGGGCCCCGGCCAGCAGAGCGAGATTGGTGAACCAGACCCAGATGAGGAAGATGACGAGCCCGGCGAGCGATCCGTACAGCCGGCTGTAGGAACCGATGTGGGTGGCGTACAAGGTGAATCCGGCCGATGCCACGAGCCACAGGGACGCGGCGAGTACTCCGCCGGGCAGCCCCCGCCGCAGCCCCTTGGCCGCCGCAGGGCCGGTACGGAATAGCACCGTGATCAGACAGGCGACGAGAAATATCAGGATGGGCCACTTCAGCAGCGTCCAGACCGTGTCACTTGCGTGTGCGAGGCCCATCCGGTGTCCCAGCCAGTGGGCCGGCGGCCCGGTCAACACCAACGCGAACGCGCTCGTCATCAGCAACAGAAGCAGTCCGACGGCGGTGGTCACGATGATGTGCGCCTTGCGCAGTGCGGGCCGTGTGTCGGGGACGCCGTACAGGGCGTGCAGAGCACGGCGGAAGACGGCCAGATAGCTGGAGGCGGACCACACGGCGCTGACGGTCCCCGTCGCGACCAGCAGCCACACCGGGCCGCGTTCCTGGGTCGCAGCCTCCAGGGGTTCGCGCAGTGCGGCGCCGGACTCCGCGGGCGCGAAGGCCGTGATGTCGGCGATCAGCGCGTCGGTTGCTCGGGGGTTGGCCAGGCCGATGACGGCAACGGTGACCAGGAGCGCCGGGAGCAGGGCAAGGATGGCGTAGTACGTCAGGGCGGCGGCCCAGTCCGAGAGGTCGTCGTTCCACAGGGAGACGGGGGTGCGGCACAGGGCGGCCCGGTAGTGGGCCGCCCGCCCCGAGGGCGCGCCCTGGCGGGGGACGGTTACCGAGGCGGTGGGTGTGGTCTTGCTGGGCACGCTGGTCTCCGGGGGACGTGGTCAGGCACGGCGCGGCCTGGCGGCGCCGGGGGAGGCAGGGGATCCCCCGGGGTACGGACGTCCTTTGCTACCACCTTCCCTCGCGCCTCCCACCATGGGCCGTACTCCTGCCGTGTTCAGGGCCACCTGCATTACCGGACGAGTCCGTCCCGGCAACCCAGATGCGGGACGCGCGCGCCTCGCCCCCTGCGCCACCAGCCCATTCGTGTACTCGGCACGGGTCGCACGGGACGCGATGCCGTCCATTGACCCGAAGCTGCGGCGCGCGGACCGGTTCGACGGGCGTGAGGCCTTCGGCGCGACGGGATGTGGCACGGTGAACATGCAGGCCAATGGATCACCCAGAGTGGATCACCGAGGAGGAGATTCCGTGTCGAAGCCACCGCTTTCCGAGACCGCGATCGCCATGCTGAAGAAGCCCAACCCCGCCGTCATCGCGACGCTTCGGGCCGACGGCCAGCCAGTGTCCACGGCCACCTGGTACCTCTGGTGCGACGGCCGGATCCTGGTCAACATGGATGAAGGCCGCAAGCGGCTCGAACACATCCGCAACGACCCCCGGGTCACGCTCACCGTGCTCGACGAGGGGAACTGGTACACCCACCTCAGCATCATCGGGCACGTCGCCGACGTACGTGAGGACAAGGACTTCACGGACATCGACCGCCTGGCCCAGCAGTACCTCGGCACGCCGTACCCGCAGCGCGACCGTGGCCGGGTCAGCGCCTGGATCGAGATCGACCGCTGGCACGGCTGGGGCACGCTCAAGGAGAACAGTCAGCCCGGCTGACCCGCGCGCCGCGGCGGTCAGCACGCATGCCCTCCGCCGTGTCGGGATCACCCACACACGACCTGTACACGGGCGACCCTGCATCTCGCGATCGCACGCACCAGACGCCGGGCGCGGGGTGGCAGTCGCCGAGCCGGGCGCAGCCAACGCCTCGTCACCCAGCGCGGCTTTGCAGCCCGTACCGGCATCCGTCGTACCGGGGGCCTGGCCTGCCCCTGTCTGGACCGGCACTTCCGGCACTTCAGCCCGGGTCCGCACATCCCCGCCCCGAGGCAGGCGGCACCTGTCCGGGCGAGGTGAGTCTGCCGGCTGTCAGCGGGGTGCGCGGAGGGGCGTACGTCGTGACCAGAGGTCACCCGGGGGTGATCGGGCGTGCCGCCCACTCCGCTGCCGGTGGCAGCCGGCGGTGGGAGAGCAACCTGATGCCGATCGGTATCAGGTTGCCGCCCCACCGCCGCCCCGCCTGCCGAGGCACCGGACCGGACAGTCCGCGAGATCAGACCGCCGGGGCCGGGAAGGTCGGGTACTCGACTCCGGAGACGTGCTGGACGACTCGGATGACCTGGCAGGAGTAGCCGAACTCGTTGTCGTACCACAGGTAGAGGATCGCGTTGTCGCCGTCGACCTTGGTGGCGCCGGCGTCGACGATCGAGGCGTGGCGCGAGCCGATGAAGTCGCTCGAGACCGCATCGGGGGCAGTGGTGAAGTCGATCTGCCGCTTGAGCGGCGAGGTCAGCGACACGTTGCGGAGGTAGTCGAGGACCGCCTCGCGGGTGGTCTCGCGCCCGAGCCGCAGGCTGAGGATCGCGATCGAGACGTCCGGCACCGGGACGCGGATCGAGCTGCCGGTGATCGGCGCCTTGAGGTCGGGCAGCGCCTTGGCGACGGCGGAGGCGGCACCGGTCTCGGTGATGACCATGTTGAGCGGCGCCGAGCGGCCGCGGCGGTCGGCCTTGTGGTAGTTGTCCAGCAGGTTCTGGTCGTTGGTGAACGAGTGGACGGTCTCCACGTGGCCGCGAAGGACGCCGTACTCGTCGTCCATCGCCTTCAGCGGCGGGACGATCGCGTTGGTGGTGCAGGAGGCGCAGGACAGGATCTGCTCGTCCGGCTTGATCGTGTCGTGGTTGACGCCGTGGACGATGTTGGGGACGTCGCCCTTGCCCGGCGCGGTCAGGACGACCTTGTCGATGCCGGGGCGCAGGTGCTTCGAGAGGCCCTCGCGGTCGCGCCACTTGCCGGTGTTGTCGATGAGGATGGCGTTGTCGATGCCGTACGCCGTGTAGTCGACCTCGGACGGGTCGTTGGCGTAGATCACCTTGATCTCGTTGCCGTTGGCGACGATCGTGCTGTTCGCCTCGTCGACGGTGATCGTGCCCTGGAACTGGCCGTGGATGGAGTCGCGGCGCAGCAGCGAGGCGCGCTTGACGATGTCCTGGTCGCCGCCCCGGCGGACGACGATGGCGCGCAGCCGCAGGCCGTTGCCGGAGCCTGCCTTCTCGATGAGCAGGCGGGCTACGAGACGGCCGATGCGGCCGAAGCCGTAGAGGACGACATCGCGCCCCTCGCGGCGTTCGATCTTGTTGTCGCCCGTGGCACCGGCGACGGCCTGGGCGGTGAACTCCTCCACCGAGAGACCGCGGTCGTCGGTCTTGTACGTGGCGGCGAGCATGCCGATGTCGATCTGGGAAGGGCCGAGATCGAGCGTGGTGAGAGCTTGCAGGAACGGCATCGTCTCGGTGACCGAGAGTTCCTCACCGGCGATCTGCCGGGCGAATCGGTGAGTCTTGAGAATACTCACCACCGACTTGTTCACCAGGGAGCGGCTGTGAAGCAGGACAGTGACGTCCTGCTCCCGGTGCAGCTTCCCGATGATCGGGATCATCGACTCCGCGATCTCCTCGCGGTTCTTCCAGTTGGTGAACGAGTCCTCGTTGACAGTCACAGGCTTATCTTTCGAGCTAGGCGGTGCTCATATGCTAACCGCCCGCCGATTCGATCATTCACCCGGTGCCACCTGAGCGCGATCCCGTGATCGGGCCCCATGGCCACATCAGGACAGGGGACGGGCCGCCGTGCCGGGTAATGGCGCTCGATTTGCGAGGCTCTATCCCGGATTGTCCCGCACCAGGAACGCACCCGGACCGCCCGTCGCGCTCCCGCGGCACGGGGCACCGAGAAGAGTCAGTGGGGAGGCGGCCCGCCCGGTCGATGTGCGAAGGACTCCCGGGCGGGCTACGTCGTCCACGCTGCCCTGAACGTGTCCGCATGCGCTGCCGACGGGCCGGTGCCTGAGCCGAACGAGGGTGCAGAATGCGGCAGTCAGGCGCTGAGTGCTTGCCCATGGGTGTCGACGGCCGTGGGCAGAACGCCAAGGTGCGGCCCCGGCGCCCACAGTTGTGCCTTCGCCCTCGCCTCGCGGCGGCAATGATCGCGCTCTCCGGCGCGCACATGGTCTGATGGGACACGAGGTTCAGTTGCGGGTTGTCGACGGTAAGGACTTCGAGGGGATCTTCACCGTGACACATGATCCCTCCTTCCCTTCTTCCTTCCAGGAGCAGAGCACACGTGCCCCGGAGACCCGGACCCCGCTGCGTGCGTTCCTCAGGACCGAGGCAGGCAGCGCGGCGGTGCTGTTGGCCGCCACGGTGGCGGCACTGGTCTGGGCGAACGCGGCTCCCGGGGCGTACGCATCCTTCTGGGAGGTGCACCTGTCGGTGACCGTGGGATCGGCAGGGGTATCGCTGGATCTGCGCGAGTGGGTGAACAGCGGCCTGATGACGTTCTTCTTCTTCGTCATCGGGCTGGAGGCGCGCCGGGAGTTCGACATGGGCGAGCTCCGGGAGCGGCAGCGGGTCATGCTGCCCCTGGCCGCAGGGCTCGCCGGCATGATCGTCCCTGTCGGGGTCTACCTCGCGTTCAACTCGGGCGGTGCCTCGGCCCACGGTTGGGGCGCGGCCATGTCCACGGACACCGCGTTCGCCCTGGGCATGCTGGCGATTCTGGGACGGCGGTTCCCCGATGCCTTGCGCACGTTCATCCTCACGGTCACCGTCGTCGACGACCTGCTGGCTCTGGTGGTCATCGCCCTTGTCTACAGCGACCACGTCACCGTGCCCGCCCTGCTTTCCGCCGTGACCCTGTTCGGCCTGATCCTGCTGGTCAGGGCGGCGGGCGTGCGCCACGGTCTGACGTACCTGCTGATGGGGGCCGCGACCTGGGTCGCCCTGCTCAAGTCCGGTGTCGATCCGGTGGTCGTGGGTCTGGCCATGGGACTGCTGACCTATGCCTACCCGGCGGCGCGCAGCGACCTGGAACGCGCGAGCGATCTGTTCGTCTCATTTCGCGAGCAGCCCACACCTGAGCTCGAGCGCTCGGCACGCCGGGGACTGGCGTCGGCGCTGTCGCTCAATGAGCGGCTGCAACGGATGTACCACCCGTGGACGAGTTATGTGATCGTGCCGGTGTTCGCCCTCGCCAATGCAGGCATCACCATCGACGCGGGACTGGTGTCGCGGGCGGCAACGTCCCCGGTCACCTTGGGCATCCTGCTCGGCTATCTGGTCGGTAAGCCGGTGGGCATCACCGGTGCCTCCTGGCTGCTCGCCCGGCTGAGCCGCAATCGGCTGAGGCCTCCAGTCGGCTGGGGCGCCCTCGCCGGGGGCGGCACGATCGCCGGGGTCGGGTTCACCGTCGCCCTGCTGATCTCCACGCTCGCCTTCGAAGGAGACCGGCTCGAAGAGGCGAAGGTGGGCATCCTGGGCGCGGTGGCCTGTTCCTTCCTCGCGACCTGCGCCGTGGCGATGACGATCAGGCTCCTGCCGCCGCAGCGGCGTGCACGGGTACTGCTCGGCACGGCCGAGAGGGTGATCGATCTCGCGGTCCCGGTCGACCCCGATCGTGACCATGTCCGGGGCCCGATGACCGCTCCGGTGACCCTGGTCGAGTACGCCGATTTCGAATGCCCCTACTGCGGCCAGGCCGAACCAGTGGTCCGTGACCTTCTCGCCGATTTCGGCGATCTGCGCTACGTGTGGCGGCACTTGCCGCTCACCGACGTCCATCCCGGCGCGCAACTCGCCGCCGAGGCCGCCGAGGCCGCGGCGGATCAGGGGGCTTTCTGGCAGATGCACGAACTTCTCCTGAAGCACCAAGGCGCGCTCCTGGTGCCCGACCTGATGCGCTACGCGGACGAACTGGGCTTGGATGCCGAGCGCTTCCGGCGCAGTCTGCGCACCCACGCGGGGGCCGGCCGGGTCGCTGAGGACGGGGAGTCGGCCGATCTGAGCGGAGTGACAGGAACCCCGACCTTCTTCATCAACGGCCTGCTGCACCGCGGCGCCTACGACATCGACGCGCTGTCCGCCGCAGTGCGAACAGCCCGTGCGCGCGCGGGTCTGACGGGGTGATCCGCCGGATGCAGCCGGTGACGGCACGGCGTTCCGGCAGCCGGCGAGTCCGGGGAAGGCTTCGTGGATGCCGGCTCGGCGTTTCCGGCGGGTGCGGAGGCGTCTGAAGCCGTTCGAGCCGGGCGGAGGTCGCTTCCGTCGGGCCCCCGGATCGACCTCGTTGGCCCATCGCTGGTTCGAGAGTGACTGAGACCGACCGGCACATGGGAGGCGGCGTCGCGGGGCTGGGTGCGCACATCTGCGGCGTTGTCGTCAGTCAACAACGCTCCGCGTTGCAGCTGCACGCACTCAGCCCCGCTCCTTCTCCCACCCCCCATGTGCCGGTCGGTCTGTGTGGCGCCGGGCCGGATTCCTGTCAGTCCGGCGTGAGCACCGCGGCGCCGTTCACGCGGTCCCCGGCCAGGTCGGCCAGTGCCTGATCAGCCCGGTTCAGGGGATAGCGGCTGACGGTGACCTGGATGCCGATGCGTTCGGCGAGTTCGAGAAACTCGCGGCCGTCCTCGCGCGTGTTGGAGGTGACACTCCGCAGATTCCGCTCCTGGAAGAGATGCCGCTGATAGTTCAGCGCGGGAATGTCGGAGAGATGGATACCGGCGATCGCGAGGGTGCCCGACCGGTCGAGTCCCTCCAGGGCCACCGGCACCAGATCACCCACCGGGGCGAACAGGATCGCCGAGTCCAACGGCTCCGGTGGGGTGTCGTAGGCGCCGCCGACCGATGAAACACCCAGGGACAGAGCGAGTTCACGTGCCTGCGCGGAACGCGTCATCACATGGACGGTCGCGCCGTCGGCCAGCGCCACCTGAGCGGCCAGATGGGCCGACGCGCCGAAACCGTAGATTCCGAGCCTGCCACCCTTCGGCAACGCACTGCGGCGCAGCGACCGGTAGCCGATGATTCCCGCGCACAGGAGAGGGGCGAGCAGGGCCGCGTCCTGGGACTCGGGGAGCCGGTAGGCGAACGCCTCGGGAACAAGTACCAGGTCGGCGAAGCCGCCGTCCGCATCCCACCCCGTGTACGTGGACCGGGGGCACAGGTTCTCCCGTCCGGAGCGGCAGTAGCGGCAGGACCCGCAGGTACCGCGCAACCAGGCACCGCCGACCCGGTCGCCCACCCGGAACACGCCGGTCTCCTCGCCGACTGCCGCCACGCGGCCGACGATCTCGTGTCCGGGAATCGTCGACGGACGGTGAGGAGTGAGGTCCCCCTCGGCGAGATGCAGGTCCGTGCGGCAGACACCACAGGCCTCCACCCGCAGCAGGAGTTCATCCGGGGCGGGCGCGCTCACCTGGCGGTGTCTCCGTATCAGGGGACCGGTACCGATCGGTCCCGGTGTCCCGACGGCCCAGCCGCTGACCATCTGTGCGTGGGGGAGCCCCATACCTCCAGCCTGCTGCCGCTGGGTGGGTCCGGCAAACCGGCCGGTTTCCGGATGCGCCTCGGGAACCGCAGACCCGGGCCGCTGCTGCGTCGGCGGGAGTGGGTGGTCCGCCAGGTCCTCGCCGGGGGCCATCCGGCCCATGCGCCCCGAGTTCTTGCCGAGTCAGCCTGGCAGTGCCCCGTACTGGACCTGACAGGAAGAAGGGCGATGTCATGAAGGCACTCGTCTTCCAGGGCCCTGGCCGGACCGCGTGGGGGGATGTACCGGATCCCGGCATCAAGGACGCCGCGGACGCGATCGTTCGCGTCGACACGGTGACTATCTGTGGCACCGATCTCCATATCGTCAAGGGCGATGTGCCCGAGGTCGTTCCGGGCCGTGTGCTCGGGCACGAAGCGGTGGGCACCGTGGTCGAGACCGGCGGCGATGTCCGGACGGTGCGACCCGGTGACCGCGTGCTGATCTCGTGCATCTCCGCCTGCGGACGGTGCCGGTTCTGCCGCGGCGGACAGTACGGTCAGTGCCGCGGGGGCGGCGGCTGGGTGCTGGGCCACACGATCGATGGCACACAGGCCGAATATGTGCGGGTGCCGTTCGCCGACCTGTCCGTATATCCGCTGCCGGGTGCCGTCGACAGCGACGACGCGGTCCTGTTGGCCGACATCTTCCCGACGTCGTACGAGGTCGGGGTGGTGAACGGCAACGTGCGGCCCGGCGACACGGTCGCCGTGGTCGGTGCGGGGCCGATCGGTCTGGCGGCCATCATCACCGCGCGTCTGTACAGTCCCGGCCGCATCATCGCGGTGGACCTCGCGGAGTCCCGGCTGGCTACCGCGCGCGCACTCGGTGCGGACGCGACCGTCAGCGCGAGCGAGGAACCCGAGCGCCTCGTCGAGGACCTCACCGATGGACTCGGTGCCGATGTCGTCATGGAGGCCGTCGGCATACCGGAGACATTCGAGGTGTGCACCCGGATGGTCCGCCCGGGCGGCCGGGTCGCGAACATCGGGGTCCACGGCAAGCCTGCGGTCCTGCACCTCGAAGACCTCTGGATCAAGGACGTCACGATCACCACCGGACTGGTGGACACCCACTCGACGCCCATGCTGCTGGGCATGATGGCCGCGGGGCGCCTCCCGTCGGATTCGCTGATCACGCACCGTTTCGAACTGGGCCAGATGGAGGAGGCGTACGACATTTTCTCCCGCGCCGCCGAAACCGGTGCCCTCAAGGTGGCACTGGGCGGCCCGCAGCACAACGCCGTCTCCGTCCCCGACCCGCCGTGACCCGAAGGACGTGAGGACCATGAGCGAGGGCACGCCTTCCTCCGCTTCCAGCGAGACTCCGACCGGCCGCAGCGACCTCGGACGGCGCGTGGCAGCGCGCCGTCAGGAACTCGGTCTCACCCGTGAGGAGGTGGCCGAACGCTGCGGCGCCGCTCCTTCGTACATCGCCTATCTGGAGGACCGGGCTGCTGTACCGGCCGTCAGCGTTCTCGTGCGCCTTGCCGATGCGCTGGAGACGACCGTGGCCGAGCTGACCGGTATGACGGTGGAACATCCCCCCGGCAGGGCGGCGGCATTGCCGGGCGCCGAGCTCGTCACGCTCAGTGACACAGAGTGCCTTCGACTCCTGTCCAGCCACGGTGTGGGCAGGATCGCGATCGTCACGGCGGACGGGCCGGCCGTCTTCCCGGTCAACTACGTGCTGACGGGCAACGAGATCGCGTTCCGGACCACCGGCGATGGACTTCTGGCCGCGTCCGCGGGAACCGAGGTGGCCTTCGAGGCCGATCACATCGACGACGCGATGAGCCAGGGCTGGAGTGTGCTGGTGGTGGGCGATGCATCAGGTGTCACCGGTGCCCAGGCCATTCAGCGACTGGACCGTGTTGCCCCCTCCCTTCCCTGGGCGGGCGGCCTCCGCACCCACTGGATGGTGGTCACCCCCACTCGTATCACCGGGCGTCGCGTGGTGCAGAAGTGAGAGAGCTGCGTGTCGTCGCCGGCACGCCGCTCGCGCCGCAAACGGTGTGCAGCGGGCGGGAGTGCGAGCCGGCTGCGACTGCCCGGTGCCTGGGCGCGCGGGCGGTACCCGCGGACCGGCCAGGACAGGGTCGTAGTCGTGGAGCCACCGGGATGGGGTGAGACATGGCGACGGGGTGACACATGGAGGACGGCGTGGGCGTCCCCCGGGGATATGGGTCATTCGTCCATCGGACGGGCTCATCGGCGGGGCCGTTCAGGATACGTCGGCCGGCAGGTTTCCCTACCAGGACGTGTTCCCCCCGGGCGCGCTCCAGCGGGTGCCTCATGGTGTTCGGCCGCTACCGTGGACGTATGGCCCGCCCGTGACGCGCGGGCCACGGCGGAGGCACCGTGGGCGACAAGGGCACTGACCGCAACGGCGAGGAACGCCGTCGGCTGGGCACACTCCCCGGCGACCTCCAGGACCGCCTCGATCTTTCGAAGCGCGGCCCCGCCGAGGCGGCGCTGCTGCTGGACGCCGTCATGTCGGTGGGAAGGGGGCTCGATCTGCCGCAGGTGCTGCGCCAGATCGTCGAAGCCGCGGTTGTCGTGGTCGATGCCGAGTACGGAGCCCTCGGGGTGCTCGGCGAGGGAACCCGCCTTGCGCAGTTCCTGCCCGTGGGCATCACGGACGAACAGAGGGAAGCCATCGGCTCGCTGCCCGAGGGGCACGGCATCCTCGGCGAGCTGATCCGCCACCCCGTGCCACTGAGGCTCAAGGAACTCGCCGACCACCGGTCGTCCCACGGGTTTCCGCCGAACCATCCCCCCATGCACTCGTTTCTGGGGGTGCCCATCCGGGTCCGCGACGAGGTGTTCGGCAACCTGTACCTGACCGAGAAACGGGGCGGCCGCGCCTTCGACGCCGAGGACGAGACGGTGCTCTCCACCCTCTCTGTGGCAGCCGGGGTCGCCATCGAGAACGCACGCCTGTACTCGGAGACGCGTGACCGGCAGCGTTGGCAGGAGGCCAACAGTGAGATCGTCGAGGGTCTGCTGAGCGGGGTGGACGAGGCGTACGTCCTGCAGATGATCGTTGACCATGCCTCGCGTATCCTCTCCGCCGACCTGGGGGTTCTGGCGCTCCCCGAGGGCGAGGGCGCCCTGCGGGTGGCGATAGCCTCCGGCGTGGACGCCGACACGCACCGCGGACTGGTCCTGCCACGCGAAGGTTCGTTCGTCGGCACAGCTCTCCACACGGGCGAGCGGATCATCAGCCTCGATGTCGAGTGTGATCCGAGAATCACCGCTGGGCCCCCGCGATGGGCAGGGCTCGGTCCGGCCGTCGCGGTGCCGATGAAGACGGGGGGACGGGTCCTGGGGGTGCTGCTGCTGGCCCGTGTACGGGAGCGTCCCGCGTTCACCGAGTGGGAGACCGCGCCCCTGCTGACGTTCGCCGGGCAGGCGGCGCTGGCGATGGAACTCACGGAACGGCGTGAGTCCGCTGAGCAGATCGCCCTGCTGGAGGACCGGGACCGGATCGCCCGGGACCTGCACGACCTCGCCATTCAGCGGCTGTTCGCCACCGGTATGACCCTGCAGAGCGTGGTGCGGTTCGTGGACCATCCCCAGGCCGGTGAACGCCTGCTGCGTGCCGTGGACGACCTCGACGAGACCATCAAGATCATCCGGTCCACCATCTTCGGCCTCCGCGCACGCGAATCGGGCCGTGCCGAACAAGGTCTCCGCGTCCGCACGCTGACCGCGGTGGAGCAGGCCGCGCCTGCCCTGGGCTTCCAGCCGTCTCTCCGCATGACAGGGCTCATCGACACAGATGTGCCGGCTGAGACTGCGGACCAGGTGATCGCGGTGCTCGGTGAAGCGCTCAGCAATGTCGCACGCCACGCCCGGGCGACCTCGGTGGACGTCTCGATGGTGGTCGGCGAGGGAGCACTGACGTTGGTCGTGTCCGACAACGGAGTGGGCATGCCGGAGCACGACGGCGCACACAGTGGGCTGGACAACCTTGCGCAGCGCGCCAAGAACCTCGGCGGTGCCATGACGGTCGAGCCATCATCGGAGGGCGGCACCCGGGTGAGGTGGCGCGTGCCGCTGCGACTGACATGATCCATGGACCGCGCTGCGGGCTGTGGCGTCGGCGTCAGTACTCGCGACCGCTCGCCGAGGGCGGAGAGGAGGGCGCCGGTCTGTGCGCGGCGATCACAGCTGCCTGAATACGGCGCTCCACGCCGAGCTTCGCCAGGAGGCGGGAAATGTGGTTCTTGACCGTTTTCTCCGACAGGTAGAGGCGTTTGCCGATCTGACTGTTGGTCAGTCCTTCACCGATCAGGGCAAGAACGTCCTTCTCCCGTGGAGACAGTGCGGAGAGCGCGTCCTCGTCCTCGGCCTTGGTGCCGGAACTCTCTCCGCGCAGGCTGTCCATCAGCCGCGCGGTGGTCGCCGGATCGAGGGTGGAGCGCCCGGAGGCCAGCGTGCGGACAGCTGTGACGAGGTCGGACCCCTTGATCTCCTTGAGTACGTAGCCTGCTGCGCCCGCCATGATGGCGTCGAGCAGTGCTTCGTCGTCGTCGAACGAGGTGAGCATGAGGCAGGCCAGTTCCGGCATCCGTGAACGCAGTTCACGACAGACGCTGATCCCGTCGCCGTCCGGGAGCCGCACATCGAGAATCGCGACATCCGGGCGCAACGCAGGGCCACGGGCCAGCGCGTGATCGGCCGTACCGGCATCGCCGACGACCTCGATGTCGGGTTCCGCGTCGAGCAGATCCTGCACCCCGCGCCTGACCACCTCATGGTCGTCCAGCAGGAACACGCGGATAGGATGCTGTGCGGAGAACACGGCTTCGCCGCTCATGGCGCCCACCTCGCTTCTGCAGGGCTCTGCCACCGGCCCCATGTTCATCGTGGCCCGCACACCGACGGTGCACCAGAGCCGATCGGCCCCCGCACCACCCGGGCCGTTCAGTCCTCGGCGATGTCGGCCTGGGGACCGTACAGCTGGAGCAACCTCGCCCGTGTTCCGTTCAACCGTTCCGCCACTGTCTCGGCCACGTACTTGTACACCGCCCGGCCCAGCACCGCGTCGGCCGCGCACAGCGCGCGCACGGTCGCGGCCTCGAACTCCAGGGCCTGACCCGCGTGGACCACGTGTGCGCCCATGTGCCACACGTGCGGGGAGCAGAGCCAGGACCAGCCCAGCAGGTCGTCCTGGCCCAGGGTCTCGACGACCGCCGGGCGGCGGCCGGGCACACGGAGATCGATCTCGACCCGGCCGGAGCGGATGATCCAGAAACGGTCGGCCCGCCTGCCCTCCTCGAAGAGGCGTGAGTCGAGGACCAGCGGCACTTCGTGTGCCGCCGTGTCGACAAGGCGCTGCCGGCTCTCGGGTGGGAGCGCGTCGAGCAGACTGTGCGTCGACATGGGATCCTCCGTCCCTGGCGGGCGATGGCGGCTCCGCGCGTGACAGCCCGGCCGCGTGCCCGACCGTCCGGTGTGAACGATAGGCGGGGCTCCGGGGGAGGCTCGGTCATCGGGCACCCCCAGGGTCTGCCGTACCCGAACCCGCTGAACGGCATCAGCCCGTTGACCGGCATTCCACGTGGTTTTCACGGTGATCCGCTCAGCGACCCGCCCGCTTGGGCCGTACGGGGAGCGGTCCGGGACCAATCGGCCCATGGCTCGGATCTCACGCCGCAGGATTGTGGAGCACGCTCCTGGGCACATACCCGGTGAGCGCCAGGAGGTGGTGGCAGTGAGCCGCATCAGAATCGTCCGTCGCCCACCGCTTCCCTCGGGGCCTCCGCCCCTCGACCTGCGAACTCCGTCCGGGCGGCCGCTGCCCTACTGAGGTCCACGACGCGCCGGTGTTCCGGAACCGTGATGCCATGAAAGCAACCCTTGGCGAAGGGACCTCCCCGCTCATGGCAGCCGCACCGTCTCTTGCCGCGTGCCTGCACTCCGTGCGAGCCGTGGTCTTCGACACCGACGGAGTGTTCACCGACTCCGCCCGGAGCCACGCCGCGGCCTGGAAGAAGGCATTCGACGACTGTCTCCGCCACGTCGACGGCCGTTCACGGCAGGACTGCGCGGCGGCCTTCCTCGCGTCGCGAGGCCTGAACCTTCCCGAAGGCAGCCCGGACGACCCGCCCGGCACCGCGACGGCAGGGGCGGTCGCCGCGCGCAAGGACGAGCTGTTCACGGAAACGCTGCGCACCCACCCGGTCGATGTCTGGCCCGGCGAACTGCTGATCGGCGACGACTGATGGCGGGGGCCTGGGAGTGGTCGTACGAGGGGTACGAGCCGGAGGAGGAGAGGCTCCGCGAGGCGCTGTGCGCGCTCGGCAACGGTTACTTCGCCACCCGTGGAGCCGTATCCGAGTCGATCGCCAGCAGGTCTCACTACCCGGGCACCTACATCGCGGGTTGCTACGACCGGCAGACCTCAGTGGTCCAGGGCCGGCAGGTGGAGAACGCCGACCTGGTCAACCTGCCGAACTGGCTGCCGCTGCGCTACCGCATCCGCCCCGCCGGCACAGCCCCCGGACCGTGGCTGTCACCGGACCACGAACATCTTGCCGAATACCGGCAGACGCTCGATCTGCGCCGCGGCACGCTGACCCGCCGGTCCGTCTACCAGGACCAGGCAGGGCGTCGCCTGTATGTCGAGCAGTGCCGTCTGGTGCACATGGGCAACCCGCATCTCGCCGCCCTCCACACGGCTTTCACCGCGACCGGGTGGATGGGGGCGATCGAGGTGGAGGCGGCGATCGACGGCGACATCCGGAACGCCGGTGTCGCGCGGTACCGGGATCTGTCGGACTGCCATCTGACCGGCTGGTCGACCGGAACGGAACAGGACGACGTGGTGTGGCTCAGATGTCGCACCGTGGAGTCGGAGATCGCCGTCGCGCTGGCCTCCCGCATCGTGGCCACGTCCGGCGGTCATGGGCGGCAGCCGGATGAGTCCGGCCGGCGTCCCCGTCCCCGGCAGACCCCACGGAAGATCTTTCAGACACTGGTGCTGCCGCTGGATCCGGAATGCGACGCTGTCGTGGACAAGACGGTGGCGCTGCACACGTCCCGTGACCAGGCGATCGGCAACCCGCTGCGGGCTGCTGTGGCCGGTGTGCGGACGGCCCCGGAGTTCTCCGAGCTGCTGGCGTCGCACGATCGGGCGTGGGCCGGGCTGTGGCAGCGGAGCCGAATCGAGGTTCCGGGCGAAGCGGGCAGGATTCTGCGACTTCACCACTTCCACCTGCTGCAGACGCTGTCCCCGCACACGGCAGAGCTCGATGTGGGTGTACCGGCGCGAGGACTGCACGGGGAGGCATACCGGGGCCATGTCTTCTGGGACGAGCTCTTCGTGCTGAGGTTCCTGAGTCTGCATTTCCCGGAGGTCTCCCAGGGACTTCTGGACTACCGCCATCGGCGGCTGCCCGCGGCCTGCCGCGCGGCACAGCAGGTGGGGCGGGCCGGGGCCATGTACCCCTGGCAAAGTGCCGACGACGGCCGGGAGGAGACCCAGGAACTCCATCTCAACCCGCGTTCGGGGCGCTGGCTGTCCGACCACTCACGTCTGCAGCACCACGTCGGTTCGGCCATCGCCTACAACGTGTGGCAGCACTGCCAGGCCACTGCGGACACGGACTACCTGCATTCCAAGGGTGCGGAAATGCTGCTGCAGATCGCCCGGTTCTGGGCGGCCAGCGCCGCATGGGACGCACCGCTGGCGCGGTACCGCATCCGCGGGGTGGTCGGCCCCGACGAGTATCACGACGCCTATCCGGGAGCCGGGACCGCAGGCATAGATGACAACACGTACACGAACGTGACGGCGGCCTGGGTGCTGGCACGGGCCACTGAGCTCTACCGCGACCTGCCCGAGCCGCGGCGCAAGCTCCTGCTGGAGCGCATATGCCTCGACCCCGCGGAGCTGGAGCGTTGGGAGGACGTCTCCCGTCGGCTGCATGTGCCCTATCACCGCGGTGTCATCAGCCAGTTCGCCGGTTACGGAGAACTGGAGGAACTCGACTGGGCCGCTTACCGGAAGCGCTACGGCGACATCCGGCGGCTCGACCGCATCCTTGAGGAGGAGGGCGATACGGTCAACCGCTACCAGGCATCCAAACAGGCCGATGTGCTGATGCTCGGCTACCTGTTCTCACCCGGAGAGCTAGGCGGCCTGTTCCAGCGTCTCGGACATGTGCTGGACGACGACATCTGGCGCGCCACCGTCGACTACTACCTCGCGCGTACGAGTCACGGTTCCACCCTCAGCTCCCTGGTTCATGCCTGGGTGCTGGCACGGGCACACCGTGAGGAGGCGTGGGCGCACTGCGAGGAGGCGCTGACCGGTGACGTGGTCGACATCCAGGGAGGCACCACGGCGGAAGGCATCCATCTGGGCGCGATGGCCGGCACCCTCGATTTCGTGCAACGCGGAATGACCGGGCTGGAGATGCGTGACGACGCACTGTGGCTCTCCCCGGCCCCGCTTCCCCAGCTGTCGAAATTCGGCGTACGCATCGGATTCCGTGGGCACGAGGTGGACCTGGGCATACGGGCACAGCGGCTCCGGATCGCGGTATCGGACTCGCACCACCCAGCCGTCCGGCTGGTCCTGGGCGGCCAGACCCACGTGATCGCCCCCGGCACGCTGCGATGGCTCGATCTGCCGTCGGGCCGAGGCCCCGCCCGCCGTCACAGCACGGGGCGTCGGGACTGAGAGCCCTCCGCCGGCGGCCCCCTTCCGGGCCGGAGCCGGGTGGGTGACGTCGGACTCCACGTCTACGACGCCTTCCACAGCACGCACCAGCAGGGTTGCGACCGGAACGTGCGAGGCGTCCTCGATGCACCCGCCGAGGCGAACCGGCAGGGAGGGGCCGGACGGCCCCCGCAGGGGCCCGTTGGCCCCAAGCGGAAGTGTCCTCTGCCGGACGACATTGAAGAAGGACATCGATGATGGCGCCCCCGAGGCGCCGGAAGTGGAGCACACGATGTCAGGAACGCAGATGGAGTGGAGGCACGGCCTCTTCCCCGACCTCGTGGACTGGTTCGGCGCCGGCTTCCCCCGGTTCCCGGTGGGGCGGCCGACCATCGACGTTCACCCGATCCCGGTCGAGGGCGACACCCCCGCCATCGGCGCCGAGCACACCGAGAACAGGACGGAGAAGGAGCACTCGGAGTTCCGCTACCGCTCGTTCCGGCGCAGCGTCCGCCTGCAGGCCGAGATTCCGACGGAAGGCGTCGAGGCGGCGTACGAGGATGGCATCCACCCGCCGGTGGCCGTGTCCGCCCCGCACAGGAGCGGGCCGGGGTGAAGACGTCCGCACTCTTCCGGGGGGCCAGACCAGAGCTCATCTCCCAGGTGCCGAACCCACCCCTGCGCGCGGGTACGGCGACGGCACGGGGCGGAGGCGTGACATGTTCCAGTCCGACTCGCCCGGACCCGCGTCCATATGGCCCCGGAAGCGGCACGGAAGCCGAATGCGACGACCGTTCGAGCGCCGCCCGAATCCGCTGCAGCGGGCTGCCGACCGCGTACGCAGCCGCTGGCTCGCCGCTTCCGTGCTCTTTGCGCTCGCAGCAGTGTTCTGCGGTGTCGCTGTCGGAATCAAAGTCTGGGACGCCGACAGCGTGACCGCTCAGCAGGAGGCCCGACATCGCCACCAGGTGACGGCGACGACAGTCAGCAAGGCCGAAGACAGACTCCCTGCCCGGTTTACGGGGGCTTCGGAAGCAACGGCCTGGGCCTTCTGGGAGTATCCCGCCTCCATGCCCCATACGGACACCATCTCGGTCGCCCCCCACACGCCGGTGGGCCGGACGGTCACGCTGTGGGTGGATGACTCGGGCAGGATTTCGGCTGCCCCGCCTTCCCGGGGAGAATGCGCCGTGCAGGCCGCCGCAGCAGGGGCCTGTGCCATGGGCGTGGTCGCCCTGTCCGCCGGATTGGTTGTCCGCCTCAGGCTCCGCCGCGTCGAGACGCGCAGCCTCGCCCAATGGGACCAGGAGTGGGAGCGCGTGGAGCCGCGCTGGTCCGGTCGGCTGCGCCGGGACTCGGGGGCCGATGACGACTGATGACGCCTGACGGATCCACCGGCGCCAGGACCACCGCCGCCGCTCCTTGACGGGCAAACCGTGCCGGTCGCGGCACTAGGCACCGGCCCGCGCGGCTTCTCTGCGCGAGAGGCGTTACGGATGCGGACACGCGGTCACTCTCACTGCGTTCTCCTGCCCTCCTGTGCCCTCTTGTGATCGTCCGACAGGTCGTCGCGCTCGTAGGTGAGCCGATCGATCACATCCACGACGCCGTCGACGCTCTGGCACATCCGGAGGATGACAGGAAGGAGGCTGCTCCGGGGCACGGTGCCGCTGAGGGTGACCAGACCGTCGGCGACTTCTACGGTCAGAGCCGACGGGCTGAGCCGGAGTGCGCCGGTCAGCACATCCTCAAGAATCTCCTCCTGGATCGCGTGATCCCTTCGCAGGAACAACTGGAGGAGGTCGCTGCGGGCGACTATCCCGATCAGCCTGTCGTCGGCGTCGACGACCGGCAGCCTCTTCACTCTGTGCTGGTCCATCACACGAGCAGCACGGACCGCACTCCAATCGGGGCGGGCGGTGATGGCAGGGCTGGACATGAGATCGACCGCTGTGGGCGTACCGCTTCCGGCATTGCGGCGACGGAGCAGATCGGCCTCGGAGACGATACCCACGGGATGCCTGTCGTCGTCCAGTACGGGCACGGCCGTGATACCGAACTCGTCCAGAAGCCTGGTGATCTCCTTGAAAGCCGTGCCGCGCTGGACACTGACGGCCGTGGGCGTCATCAGATCCGCCACACTGCGATGCCTCATTGTCGATCACCTTCGCATGGGATTGCCGGCGTTCAGTCGAACCGTGACGTCCATGACTCCGGCCGGCCACACCGACGAGCAGCCGCCCGTCGCCGTCGACGACCGGGAGCCGCTTCGCGTCGCCCCGTGCCATGAGACGGGCGGCGTCGGCCGGGGTCGCCTCACGCGTCACCGTTACCGCCGACGCGGTCATGAGATGTCCGGCGGTAACGGAGTGCGGCACGTCCACCGCCGGCCGCGTGATTCCGCACGCAGGGAGGCCATACTCCGAGCGTGGGCACCGGCATGCGCGAGGGGTAGGGCCTTCCGGGGTTCGTCGCGGGCTGTTCGGCCCTCGGGCGCATACGCGGGGACCACGGGCGGCGCGGGAGTGTCAGATATCGAACTGGCGCGCGATTTATGTCTGAGTGCGGATGACCGCAGGCACCCGGGGCGCGGTGCGGTCCGCTGATCTTGCACGGGGAGTCCGCTCAGAGTGTGCTGCGCGAGCAACTTCGCGACATCCTTGGAAGGAGTTGGCGGAGGCGACCCAAACGACCTCGTCGGTCGAACGAGCCTCACCCGAAGACGTTCTGGCACGCCACGGCGCGGGAGAAGCCCACAGGGCGGCGGAACCGACAGGGACACTCGGCCCCCGCGGGGGCCTGAGCGGCCCTCTCGCGGCGCGGGGGCGCGGTGCCGGGGTGAGAGCTGCACCGGCAGTCTTCGGTGAGGAGGAACCATGAATTCCAGCGACAAGGGCAGCCCGGTACTCGGAGCGCTCGTGGCCGGGGTGGACGGCTCCGAGCCCGCCAAGCGCGCAGTGCTGTGGGCCGCCGAGGAAGCACTGCGGCGTGATCGTCCTCTGCACCTCGTCTACGCAGCCGACACGGACAGCCGGATGATCTACGCGTCCATGGAAACCATCGAGCAGGTTCGGCACGCGGGCCGAGAGCTTCTCGAGGAGGCCGCAGCCATGGCGTCCGAGCGTTACCCCGGCCTGAGCGTGACGAGGGAGCTGAGCCGCCGTGAACCGGTGGTGAGCCTGCACACCGCGGCGGGAAACCACGGCACGATCGTGGTGGGCAACCGCGGTCGCGGAGGTTTCAACTCACTGTTGCTCGGCTCGGTCGGTCTGAAGGTTGCTGCGGGTGCCAGGACGCCGGTGGTCGTGGTACGCGGCACCGAAGGCGCTCCCGCGGCAGACGTCGTGCTGGTCGCCGTCCACGACGAGCACGACCTGGAATGCGCACGCCACGCGGCGAGTGAGGCGGAGCTGCGCAAGGCGTCGTTGCGGCTTCTGCACGTATGGAACGTGCTGGGGTCGGTCGGTAATGTCGTGACGATGCTCGACGCCGTGGACGAGGTGGCTCGCAACCACGTTCGGGCGCTGACGGGAGTGGCGGACCGTATCCGTGCCGACTTCCCGGGACTCACCGTGGAGGCGGATGCGGAGAAGGGAATGTCCGCCGCCGGAATTTTGGTTGAGGCGACTCGGCACGCGGATCTGCTGGTCGCGGGCGGGCGACGCTCACCCGGGAACTTCGGCCCGACGCTCAGCCGGGTCACCCACAGCCTGCTGCACCATGCGAACTGTCCGGTCGAGCTGATCCCGCGGCGTGGCAAGCGGACGACGAGTGAGTCGAAATGAACAGTGAGGCGCGCTGTCATGCGAGGGGCGGCATCGGTGCCGTCGACGGAGGAGGTGCTTCGGGCCTTCCCCGCCGGTGAGGCTCGGCTGCAGCAGCCTTTACTCCCGACCGCTGTGCCGGCCCGGCAAGGCGGCTCTCCGTGCTCGGCCAACTGACTGATCTGATGCAGCGCTGACCATGTGCCTGCCGGCAGCTGTGCGAGGCTCCGCCCATGACAGTCGCTGCAGATACCTCCGATGGGATGCCAGCCACAAGGATTGTTCTCATCACATTGGCGGCGGGTCAGTTCCTGATGGCTCTCGACAGCTCGGTCATGAACGTCTCCATCGCCAGTGTCGCCGCCGACGTGGGGACGACGGTGACCGGTATCCAGGGTGCGATCACGGCGTACACGCTCGTGATGGCGATGTTCATGATCTGCGGCGGAAAGGTGGGCGGGCTCGTCGGGCGCAAGCGCGCCTTCATGGCCGGCTGCGTCGTCTATGGCTGCGGGTCTCTCACCACCGCGCTCGCTCCGAACCTCACCGTACTCATGGTTGGATGGTCGTTCCTTGAGGGAATCGGGGCTGCGCTGATCCTGCCGGCGATTGTGTCGCTCGTAGCGGGGAACTTCACTGTGGAACGGCGTCCTGCCGCCTACGGGATCGTCACCGCTGCAGGAGCGGTGGCCATTGCACTCGGGCCGATCATCGGCGGCATCGCGACGACCTACTTTTCCTGGCGTTGGGTGTTCGCCGGCGAGGTAGTGGTGGTGGTCGGGATCCTCCTGTTCACCCGCCGTATTGCCGACGCACCCCTCGACAGGCGACCGCACATCGACATTCCTGGCGCGCTGCTCTCCGGCCTGGGCGTTGGAATCTTCGTCTTCGGTGTACTCCGCTCGGCCGAATGGGGTTGGTTCGTACCCAAAGCCGGAACCCCGTCCATGCTCGGCCTCTCCCTGGTTGTCTGGTCGATGCTGGCAGGGCTGTTCCTGGTCTGGCTCTTCTTCCGTTGGGAGGTCCGACTCTCGGACCACGGCAAGGAACCGCTCATCGACCCTGAATTCCTGAAGAACCGGCAACTCACCGGTGGCCTGACGATGTTCTTCTTTCAATATTTGGTGCAGATGGGGGTGTTCTTCATCGTCCCGCTGTATCTGTCGGTCGCGCTTGGCCTCCCGGCAATCGATACCGGTGTCCGCATCCTTCCGTTGTCCTTGACGCTGCTCGCAGCCGCCACCGCGATTCCGCGCTTTCTCCCGCACGCTTCGCCGCGGCGCGTGGTGCGCCAGGGGATCTTCGCGCTTCTCATGGGGGCGATTGTCCTTCTCGGGGCACTCGATACGGAGTCGGGCGCGGAGATTGTCACCATTCCCCTCCTGTTCATCGGATACGGGATGGGGGCGCTGGCGTCGCAGCTCGGGTCGGTCACCGTATCGGCGGTGCCCGACGAACAGAGCGCCGACGTGGGTGGCGTCCAGAACACCGTCACCAATCTCGGCGCATCGATCGGCACCGCGCTTGCCGGGTCGATTCTCATCGCCGCCTTGACGTCTTCGTTTGTCGCCAACATCGAACGGAGCCCAGCGATCCCGGCGGAAATCAAGGCCCGGGCGAGCATCGAGCTCTCAGGTGGCGTACCGTTTCTGTCGGACGCCCAGCTCAAGAAGCAACTCGATGAGTCGGGTGCACACACGGATGCGGCCCAGGCCGCTCTCGACGCCAACGCCGACGCGAGGGTCGACGCCCTGCGAGCCGCTCTCGCCATCCTTGCTCTTGCCGGGCTGATCGCTTTGTTCTTCACTCATCGCATCCCCGCGACCCAACCTCGTAGTCGTCGAAAGGGGTGACCCACTGCGATCCGGTCGGGGTCTTCCGGGCGCTCCCGTCGATCACCGCCCTGAAGCCGAACAAGGAGACGAAGCGGCCAGTCGCGCAACGGTGACCGCCCCGAAGCCGACCACGGTGCCGTGAACGGCCCCTTTTCAGGTTCCTAGCCCGTGGTCCCGTTCAGTTCCAAGCGGATGTCCACAACGCCCTCGACCGCTCGGGCGGCTCGGGCGAGCAACGGGATGAGCGTCCGGTCGCGTACCCCACCGCCGAGCGTGACCACTCCGTCCACGACGGATACGGTCACCGCTCCACCGGGCTGGGACAAGTCGGTGACGGTGCGTCGGATCTCGTCGGCAAGATCTTCGTCCGAGCGGAGAAAGACCTTCAACAGATCACTGCGGCTGACGACTCCCTCCAGCAGTCCGGTCGCGTCGACCACCGGCAGCCGCTTCACGTGGCGCTGGGCCATGATGCGTGCTGCCTCTGCTATGGGGGCGTCAGGATGGACCGTCACTGCCGGGCTGGACATCAGCTCTTTCGCGCTGACGGCGCCCGCCTTCAGCCGGTCGGTCAGAGGCAGCTCCGGCCGGGTCGGGTCGTCGGTCCGGGACTCCTCCTTGGGGAGCAGATCGGCCTCCGAGACCACGCCGATCACTCGTCCCTCGCCCTCGAGTACAGGAAGGGCGCTCACCCTCCACTCTTTCATCAGCTCGACGATTTGCTTGTAACTCGCCTGTCCTCCCACCGCGATGGCGGTGTGGGTCATGACATCGCTGACCGTGTGCGGTGAATCAGGCATGGCGATCTCCTCACCGGGGCCCGTCCGACCGGGACGGCGGATCAGGTGACATGGGGCGGCCCACTTCAGTGCGGTGCGTACAGGTCCAGCAGACGGGCCCTGGCGGACTGGAGCCGGTGGGCTATCACCTGGCCCACCCACAGGGCCACGGCAGCGGCCAGTTCCGGGTCCAAGTCGCATGCGTGGCGCACCTGCGCGGCATCGAGTTCGTACGCGCGCACGGGCGTCATCGCCTCTGCTCCCAGCTGCCACACATAGGGGCTGAACAGCCATGACCAGCCGACCAGCTCTCCGTGCCCGAGCGACTCGATGACCGCCGGCGGTCCTTTCGGCACGTGAAAGTCGAGACTGACGGTGCCGGTCCGCACGATCCAGAAGTGGTCGGCACGCTGCCCTTCCTCAAAGATGCGTGTCCCCTCCGGGAACGACACTTCCCGGGCGAACTGCATGAGCCGGTCCCGATGCCGGATGCCCAGCGACCGGAGGGTTGGGGTGGTCATGATCTGGTCTCCTCCATGGGGCGGCACGGATCTTGAGATCGTTGTTGGCAGAGCCGGAGCCGTGTTCCTCTCGGCACTGCGCATCCTTGTACTGCGTGCGGGTCCTACCGGTGGGGATCCACATGCTCGTACCATCCGCGGGCCGAGGCTGTCGTCGTGACTCGGTTCCGGTCATGTCGATGCTTCCTCCGACGGGACTGAGAACAGCCTGCGCCGAATGACCTGTGGTCCCCAGGGGCTCTACGGGTGTGACTCGGGGACCAATCGGCCCTAGTGCCGCGACCGGCAAGGTTTGCCCCGTCGCGACGCCCGGCACGCGCGCTCGCGGCGTTGGCCAAAAGCCCAGGTAGCTCCTTCCCCAAGCTCTCAGCTTCGTTCGAGCAGGGGAGGCCCCATCCAAGGGCTTCCGGCCGCCTTGCGATCACACGCACCGGCCGCCGCTCCTTGACGGGCAAACCTTGCCGGTCACGGCACTAGATGTGAGCCTGGCTTCGCGCGAGCGGCCGGCTACCCGCATGAGAAGCCTGTGCCCTGCTGAGGCAGCGAGCAGGGTATTCGGGTTGTCGTCCCACCGTGCTGCACGGCGGGACCCGAGCCGGAGGGGAAGAGTCAGCAACGTACAGGAGCCGGGGTAGCGGGATGGATCCGCACCGAACACCTACGCCAGATCCTCCTGGGGTGGTATATACCGATCGCGTTGTTTATTACGAATATTAGGTCGAATATCCCCGATCGGGTCCTGACCATCCCTTCTGGGAAGTTCAGTGAGGTGGCACGGTGGCGGGGCGGGCATCCGACGGCAACGGGACGAAAGGCGATGGGGACCATGGAGCAGTCCTTGGTCGTGGGCGTGGATGGATCGGATTCGAGTTTCCGGGCGGTCGACTGGGCCGTGGAGGAGGCAGCCCGTCACGGCCTTCCTCTGAGAGTTGTCTACGCCTCCCGATGGGAACGCTACGAGGGGGCAGGCCTGTATCGGGGCGTCGAACGCCCCTCCGAGCAGATTCTGGCCGACTGCATCGTGGCCATTGCGGTCACGCGCGCCAGCACCCGTAATCCCGATCTGAAGATCACCACCGAGGTTCTGGCGGAGGACACGGTCACCGCGCTGCTCGACGAGGCGCACGAGGCTGCGATGCTGGTTGTCGGATCCAGGGGCCGGGGCCAGCTCAAGGAGCTCCTGCTGGGCTCCGTAAGTCTGGCCCTTGCGTCCCGGGCCCAGTGCCCGGTCATCGTGGTACGTGGCGACGCGGCAGGAACAGCTGGAGCACACGGCCGCATCCTGCTCGGCGTCGCGGACGTGGCCCACGGATCGGCTGCCGTGAGGTTCGCCTTCCGTGAGGCTGCCACCCGGCACTGTGAGATCGACGCAGTACGCGCCTGGCGTTGCCCCGCGTCCGAAGCGGTCGGCCGGCCGCACACCAAGGAGTCTCCGCCGCACCTCACCTGGAAGATGCGGGCGGCGACAGAGCTTGACCAAGCGCTTGCGGCCTCGATCGAGGAGAACCCGGCCGTTGCCGTCTCCCGCTCCACTGTCGAGGGGCCGGCCCATCAAGTTCTCGTCCGGCGCTCCGCCGCCGCCGACCTCCTTGTCGTGGGTGCATCGCGGCGCAAGGGGCATGTGGGTCTGCAACTCGGCCGGACAGCCCATACGGCGCTCCATCACTCCAGCTGTCCTGTCGCAGTGGTACCCCACCATCCATGAACCACCGCCGAGTCGAGGAGGCGGACGGGCAGTGGGCCGGCCCGCGTGGCTGCGGCGTTTGACAGACCCATGCCCTCGCGACCTTCGTATCAGGAGGATCGCCATGGACGGCACCGCGTTCGGCACACGACCGGGCAGTCAGGTGCTCGGACCGGTCGTTGTCGGTTCGGACGGCTCGGGCCATACCGCCAGGGCTGTGCTCCGTTCCGCCCGAGAAGCCGCCTCACCCCCGTGTGTCGTCCCGCCCGCGCCGGACCGCCTCCGGAACGCCGAGCCGGAGACTGCGTCAGTCGTGGGCGACGACGGCGACCGGAGAGGTCGCGTGGTGGATCACAGCATGCGTGGTGGAGCCGATGCGAACACCCCGCAATGAGCGGCGGATCCGTCGGCCGACGACGATCAGACCGGCGTCGGCACCGGCGTCCAGGAGCTGCTGCGCGGCGTGTCCCATCGGCGTACGGGCGGTCACCTCGACCGCGGGGAACGTGTCCCGCCAAGGCCTCAGAGCCTGGTCCAGGCCGGTGGTCACGCTCTGGTTGATGCGCGCAAGTATTCCGGGATCGTAGGCCGATCCGTACCCGTAGAACTGCGGGGGCGGCCAACTGTGCAGGGCATGCAGCGGGCAGGACCGGCGCGACGCCTCCTCGAACGCGAACGCGAGCAGGGCGTCACAGGGCCGGCTGATGTCGACACCGACGACCACGTCGCGCCGGGTGTGCTGCTCGGTTTCGTGAGGCAGCGCGTCCTCTCCGCTGCGTACGAGTACCACCGGCCGCTCGGTGGTGTGCATGACGGCCATGCCGACGGAGCCGAGCACGAAGCCGGTCACGCTGCCGAGCCCGCGGGATCCCATGACGAGCATGTCGGCAGTTGCCGCGGCTGTGGCGAGCGAGGCTGCGGGCGGGCCGTCGACCGACTGCGTGGTGATGTCGAGTCCCGGGTGAGCGCGGCGCAGTTCGTCGGCCATTTCCTGCAGGACGGCTTCGGCCCAGCCACGCCGTGCATCGGAGGCCGCTGCGGGAATGCCGAGCGGCAGCGACCACGGCTCGACATGGATGAGGTGCAGGGCCGCATCCCGCAGACGAGCCTCGCGCGCCGCCCAGCGGGCAGCGGCTGCGCTTTCGGGGAATGCGTCGAGGCCGACGATGATGTGGCGGTCCAAAGCGCCCTCCTCACGAGTGCGGTGCTGTGGGGTGTGCCGAAGGATTCGTCCTCGCCCGGGCCGGAGCGGAACGGCGGGCATCCGTCGGTCATCGGACCGGTGCAGGTCGCGGTCCGCGGCACCGGACGCTGACCGCCGGTGCCGCGAGAAGGCCGTACGTCACCCGACGGATGCGTCGTCGATGGCGTATCCGAGGTGCTGTGCCACATGAACCACTCCGTCGACCGTGCGGCACAGCCGTTCGATCACCGGGATCAGGCTCTTGAACCGTACTGAGCCGTTCAGTTCGACACGGCCGTCGGTCACTTCGACGGTGATGGTGCCGGGGTCCTGGTGCAAGGTCAGGTCGAGTACATCGCCGGTGATCTCGTGGCGGATGGTTTCGTCGTCGCGCAGGAAGATTTTGAGCAGATCGCGCCTGCTGACGATGCCCACCAAAGTGTCCGCCTCGTCCACGACCAGCAGTCTTCTGACGCTCTGCGCCTCCATGAGCCGGGCCGCCTCGGCGACAGTCCAGTCCGCCCTGGCGCACACGGCGGGCGCAGACATCAGTTCCTCGGCCCGCGTGCCCTCCGCTTTCTCCCGCTTGCGCGGCTCGGGAGCGGGCAGGGACCGGAGGAAGTCTCCCTGATCGGCCGACTTCGGCAGGAGGTCGCCTTCCGATACCACTCCGAGCGGGTGCCCCACGTCGTCGACGACCGCGACGGCCGACACCTGGTGCTCAGTGAGTGTGCGCACGATGTCCTTGAACGCCGCGTTCCTCGGGACCGTGACGACCTCGCGGGTCATCAGCTCGCCAATGTCTCGATGTCTCACCCGTCACTCCTATCGCCCCGCGGCTTCTCGGGCGCTGACCGACATGTCGTCCTGCTGGTAAGTGAGCCGATTGGCACGTTCACCACTCCACGCCGACGCTCCGGCACGACCGCAGGAGGAGGGAGGGCGCGGCTCGACCGGGGCACGGTGCCGTGGAGGGGCAACACCTCTTCGGTGACTCATGACTCCTCCCGGAAAGTGATCCGCATCTCCGAGCCTGAGGGCCGGGAAACGCGCCGGACAGGGTCGTCCGGGGTCGGGTGGAAGCTGTTCGGCCCTGGTGGCCGCCTGCCACTCGGGGTGCTTTCATGAAATTGACGGAAAGAGTCCTTACCAGGATGCGGAGAAGCGGCTGGCGGCCGTGCACCGCACAATCGGGATCCGCGAGAAGCGGATGGGCTCTTTCCGCCCTTGCGTGGAGCGGCGGCTCACCGGGGCCACGATCGCGGGCCGGGTCGGGATCCGCCGCGGGGGGATCAGGACGACGACGTCGGCGACGGGTCCCCGTCGTTCGCGCCCGCGGCGGATGAGGACAGCGGCTGCTGTGCCCAGATGACCTTGCCTTCGTGGGTATACCGTGTGCCCCAGTTCTCGGCGATCCGCGAGACGAGGAACAGTCCGCGGCCTCCCTCGTCCGTAGCGGCTGCGTACCTCAGATGGGGTGAGGTGCTGCTGCCGTCGGATACCTCGCAGATCAGGCTGCGGTCACGCAGGAGCCGCACCCGGACCGGCGCGGAGGCGTGCCGGATGGCGTTGGTGACCAGCTCGCTGAGTATCAACTCGGTGGTGAACGTCAGTTCCGACAGGCCCCAGTCCTCCAGCTTCTCCACGACGGCGGCGCGTATCCCGGCTACGGCGGCGGGGTCGAGCGGAACGTCCCATTTAGCGATCTGGTCGGCGGAAAGCGCGCGGGTGCGGGCGATGAGCAGTGCTACGTCGTCCTTGGCCTGAGTGGGAAGGAGTGCGTCGAGCACCGCCTGGCAGTGCTGTTCCGGCGAACGGCCGGGATGGGAAAGGGCCTGGCGGAGCAGGTCCATCCCCACATCGATGTCCCGGGCGCGGTCCTCGATCAGCCCGTCGGTGTAGAGGACCAGCTGAGCACCCACGGCCAGATCCAGTTCGGCGGTCTTGAACGGCATGCCGCCGAGCCCCAGCAGTGGCCCGGCGGGAAGCTCGGGGAACTCCACGCTGCCGTCGGGGTGGACCAGCGCGGGGAGATGGTGCCCGGCGCGGGCCATGGCGCAGTGCCGGGAGACCGGATCGTAGATCGCGTACAGGCACGTGGCTCCCACGATGCCTGCACCGACGTCCGTGCTCCCCTCTTCCTTGTCGATGCGGTCCACGAGGTCGTCGAGGTGGCCGAGGAGCTCATCGGGCGGCAGATCGAGTGTGGAGAAGTTGTGCACAGCGGTGCGTAGCCGCCCCATGGTGGCGGCGGCGTGCAGCCCATGGCCGACGACGTCACCGACGACCAACGCGACGCGGTTGCCCGACAGCGGAATCACATCGAACCAGTCACCGCTGACTCCGGACTGTGCCGGCAGATAGCGGTGGGCGACATCCAGAGCGTTCTGTTCGGGCAGAGCGCGTGGCAGCAGGCTGCGCTGCAACATCACTGCCAGGGCGTGTTCGCGGGTGTACCGGCGTGCGTTGTCGATGCTGACCGCCGCACGGGCGACCAGCTCCTCGGCGAGTGACCGGTCCTCCTCGTCGAACGCTCCGGCCTCCCGCGAGCGCCAGAAGTTGGCCATGCCCAGAACCACGCCCCGCGCCAGCAGGGGCGTTGTGAGGAGTGAGTGAATTCCGTAGTCGACGATCTTGTCTGTCCGTTCCGGGTCCTGAGCGCGCCATTCGGGTGCGGAGGACAAATCGGGAACCATCACCGACCGGCCGGTGGCGAATCCGCGTGCCTGAGGTGTGGAGGGGAGATAGGAGATGAGCTCGTCGCACGGGTAGAGGGGGTGGTCGTCCCGGATGCCGCTGACGGCGGTGCGGCGCATGTCGGCAGCGGTGCCGGTCGGTTCCTCTCCGTGGAGGACGGGGGCGGCGAGGTCGACCGTGACGAAGTCCGCGATACGGGGGACGGCCATCTCGGCCAGTTCCTTGGCCGTGCGCGTCACGTCCAGGGTGGTGCCGATGCCCACACCCGCGTCGTACAGCAGCTTGAGGCGTTCGTTCGTCGTTTCCACCTTGCCCGACAGTGCCAGGAGCTGGGTGGAATCGCGCAGGGTCGCCACCGTTCCCAGGGGGCTTCCGTCGCGGGCCGTGCGTCGCTGGTTCACCACCAGCATGCGGTCCCCGGCCAAGTAGACCTCGTCCGTGGCCACGCGGCCGGAGACAAGCAGCTCCGCCGTGGCCGGGTCGAGGCTCTCCAGTTCCTTGACGGGGCGTCCCTGGGCGTCCGGCGGCAGATCAAGGAGCCGTTCGGCCTCGTCGTTCGCCAGCAGCAGCCGACCGTCGTGTCCGACGATGAGCACCCCTTCGCGGACGGAATGCAGCACCGCGTCATGGTGCTCGTACATGTGGGTCATCTGGGCGGGATCGAGCCCGTGGGTCTGCCTTCGCAGCCGCTTGGCCACCAGGGCGGCCCCGCCCGTGGCCAGGACGAGCGCGGCGGCCCCGCTGGCAAAGATGACCAACAGCTGCCTGTCGACCACGCTGGCGATGTTCTCGACCCTGAGACCGGCGGCCACCAGGCCCACGACGGACTTGTCGGGAGCGTTGACGGGGACCACCGCCTGGACTTCACGACCAAGGGGCCCGTGGACGGTTTCCACGTGGACCCGGCCCGCCAGCGAAGGTTCGATGGTGCCGATGAATTTCTTTCCGATGAGCTCCGGACGGGGGTGTGTGTAGCGAGTCCCGTGTGTGTCCGTCACCACGATGAAGTCGACGCCGGCCAGCTTCCGCGCCTCCTCGGTGAGTGGCTGCAGCACCTTGGAGGGATCGGGAGATTTGAGCGCCGCCACAATCCCCGGAGAGTGTGCGAACGACTGTGCTGTGGCTACCGAGACGTTCTTCGCCTCCGTCTCGGCGTCGTGCAACGATTGGAGGACCAGCGCCAGAACCGCGCCCGCGACAAGCAGGACAATGACCACCGCCTGCAGGATGAATACCTGCCCGGCTACGCTTCGCGGACCCTTGCCGCTCAGTGACCGAGCCGACCCGCTCCGGGATCGGTCGGAATGGTCGACCATGTCGACATTCCTAACACTTTCTTGCCATGCATGCCCATTGGTTGGCGCATCGCTCGATTGCTGTCGGCCGACTCGCCACAGCCTCGGCTTCGCCCAGTGGATGCCATGGGGTGCAGGGGACATTGGGTCTCCGGTCGGCGACGACGAGATCTACCTCAGGCCACTGCTTCAATCGTGCGTCACAAGGTGGCCCCGCGCGGTTCGGCGGCGGCGTGGGCACAAAGAACCGCCGTCCTTCGGTCGCGGGCACACCGCCGCCCGTGCCGCCCGCAGGTCTTCCAGCGGTACGGTCCGTCCACGGACACCCCCTGGCCAGGATCCTCGTCCATGGACACCAAGGGCGGGGACCATGGCCGGAATGATCGACGTCGAGTCTCCGCCATGGCGGAGACTCGACACACGGTGACCGTTGCCCTTCCGAGGCCGGTCGCATTTGATCGATCGTCGTGTACAGACACTCGATATCGGCAGCGTGCGCGCTGCTCCTCGTCTCGCTCATCCTGCCCAGTGATCTGGCGCACGCGGACTCGGACGAACTGTCCGGGCCTTCGGTGACGCGCATCGTCACCCTCGACAGCGCCCCGGCCGCGCAGCAGGCCGCCCCGCAGGACCGGGCAGCGGCCCGCCGTATGGTCTCCGATACGCAGCGGACGCTGGTCGACGCCGCGCACGACGCGGGCATGACGCTGTCCGTTCGACGCCAGTACCGCAATGTCGTCAATGGTCTCCTCGTCGAGGTTCCCGCCGGTCAGACCGGCCGACTGGCCGAACTCCCTGGAGTGGCCGAGGTCACCGAGCCGGTGACGTACGAGATGCCCGAGCGGCCCACCCCGGTGCCCAAGGACGTCCTCGCAAAGGCCGTTGACCAGGTGGGACATGACGCACGGTCCGGCGATGCGGCCCCCTCGGGCCGGGAAATTGTTACGGCCACGGATCTCACCGGCGTCCCGCAGGCCCATCGCCGGGGATACACGGGCAAGGGGGTCACCGTCGGCATCATCGACAGCGGCATTGCCTACGACCATCCGGCGCTCGGCGGCGGAGGCTTCCCCAACGCGAAGGTGGTCGGCGGCTACGACTTCGCGGACGAGGACGCCGACCCGTACGACGACAAGTTCGGCCCGGCAGCCGGGCACGGCACCCACGTCGCGGGCATCGTCGCCGGGGAAGACACACACATCGAGGGCGTCGCCCCGGACGCCACGCTGCGCTCCTACCGGGTGTTCGGTACGAAGAACGCGCCGACCGACGCCATCGTGCTGGCCGCACTCGACCGGGCCGCCGCCGACGGCGTGGATGTCGTCAACATGAGTCTCGGTTCGACCGGCAACCGCAGCAGCAGTGTGCTCTCGCTCTCTGTGAACCACCTGGTGGACTCCGGCGTTCCCACCGTCGTCGCCAACGGAAACGGCTACGCCGGTCCGTTCAACGCCGCGGCGCCCGCGGTGGCGGACGGGGCGATCGCGGTCGGCAGCACCTACAGCAGTCGCTATCCGTTCCTCGCGTTCACGCTCGACGACGGCGCGACGGCCCCCGTCCCGTACCTGGACTCCGGGCGGGCACCGGCCGCTCCCGTGACCGGCACCCACCCGGTGGCCGTCATGGAGTCCAGCTGCGCCCCGCTGCCCGCAGGCAGTCTCGACGGCAAGATCGCGCTCTTTGCTCCCTACACCGGCACCGACGTCTTCAACTGCCGGGTGATGGACCTGGCCCGCACCGCCGAGGCCGCGGGTGCGGTCGCCGCGGTCCACTACGACCCGTCGGGCACCGATCCGGATGCGATGCCGTTCTCGCCCTGCTGCGACACCATCGGCATTCCCGTGGTGGGGATCCGTGCACGGGACGCCGAGCGCACCAAGGCCGCTCCGGCCGGGACCGAGCTGACCTGGGGTGCCTACGCCGGTGCGCCGCTGACCGCCGACGCTGCCGGGCTGATGGATGCCGTGCGCCAGCGGTACCTCCAGCTCCAGCTCTCCTCCCGGCACGCCATCGACACATTCGTCACCGGCGATGTCCAGGTGGTCGGCCCGGAGAACACCGAGGAGCCGACCGTGCTGTCGCGTGGCCTGCAGGTGCGTGCCGTCATCGACCAGTCGTTCCTGGGCGAACCGAGCGCGGCCGACAACGTGGACGAGTCGCTCGCCCGGGGCATGCGGATCCGGACGGTCGATGGGGTACCGCTCAAGCTCATCGTCTGCGACGGCGAGGTGGCGATGCTCCCGCTGCGTGGCTCCGGCAGCGAGGTCGACCCCAGCCTCGTCCTACGCGGCGGACTCGCCAACGTTGCCCAGGCACTCTTCGACGCCGTGTGGGAACGAGCCCGCCCCTACGGCGAACCCCACCACGGGATCGATGCCCTGGACACCCGCATACTGCGTCTGCTGCTCGCCGGTCTCACCGACCACGCGGTGGCCGCGCAGGTGGACCTGTCGGCGCGCACCGTGCAGCGGCGCATCCAGGGGCTGATGTCCCAGGCCGGGGCGACCACCCGCATCCAGCTCGGCTGGTACGCCCGCCACCACGGCTGGGCGTAACGGCCTCCCCCGCGATGGGGAGCCCGCTCCTTATCGCGGGGGAGGCCGTTACGGCGAGTCCGTGCTCCGCAGCCGTGACGAGTCTCCGCCACGGCAGCCATCCGCCAACACCGAACGAAGACAAGCGAGTTGATGTCGCCGAAAATCTTCGCAGCACCCGGAACCACCCATTCACCGGGTGCGCGGAGGAGAGGCATCCATGACCAGACCATTCGCGAGGCGGCGGTCCCGGCTGCTTGCAGCCGGGCTGTCGCTCGTACTGCTGCCGGCCGGGCAGGCCGTCGCGGTCGAGGCAATGGGGACGACGGCGGGCACCGACCGTGCCGCGTCGCCCGTGCACGCACCCACCACCGTGCGAACCGTCACCCTGATCACCGGCGACCGGGTGACCGTGACCGACCTCGGCGCGGGCCGGAAGTCGGTCGCCGTGGAGCGCCCCGAGGGCGCGACCGGAGCAGTACGCAGCGAGATATCCGACGGCCGGATCACCGTCGTACCCGACGAGGCCCGGCCCTACCTGCAGGCGGGCGTCCTCGACGCCGAACTCTTCGACGTCACCGCTCTGATCGAGCAGGGGCTCGGCGACTCGTCCTCCGACGGCCTGCCGCTCATCGTGACCTACACGAAGAACGCCCGGAGCGCGACGCCCCGCGGAGCCCGCCAGGTCCGTGGTCTGCCGAGTATGGGCGGTGCGGCCCTGGAGGCGTCGAAGTCCGGGGAGTTCTGGCGCACGGTCGCGCCGAACGTCAGCTCCGGCGCTCGCAGCGCGAATTCGGCTCGTGTGCGTCTGGCGGGCGGGGTCGAAAAGATCTGGCTGGACGCCCGCGTCGACGCCGCGATGGAGACCAGTAACGCCCAGATCGGCACCCCCGCGGCCTGGGAGGCCGGGCTGACCGGCAAGGGTGTCAAGGTCGCCGTCCTCGACACGGGCGTGGACCTGACCCACCCCGATCTCAAGGACCGGGTGAGCGAGACCAAGAGCTTCATCGACGGCCAGGAGGTCGCCGACCGGAACGGGCACGGCACGCATGGAGAAGGGAGTAGCGCCCGGCGCCACCCTCGCCGTCGGCAAGGTCCTCAGCAACCAGGGTTTCGGCACCGAGTCGCAGATCATCGCCGGCATGGAGTGGGCTGCCAAGGACGTCCACGCCAAGATCGTCTCCATGAGCCTCGGATCGTCGCAGGGCAGTGACGGCACCGACCCGATGGCCCAGGCGGTGAACACCCTCTCCAAGGACACGGGCGCTCTGTTCGTGATCGCGGCCGGCAACGCAGGTGCTCCCGGCACCGTCGGCTCCCCAGGCGCCGCCGACTCAGCGCTGACGGTCGGCGCGGTCGACTCCGCCGACCGGCGTGCGTACTTCTCCAGCCAGGGCCCGCGCTTCGGCGACAACGCGCTGAAGCCCGACCTGTCCGCGCCGGGCGTGAACATCCTCGCGGCCCGCTCGCAGCTCGTGAGCGGCAGTGGCCCGTACACATCGTTGAGCGGTACGTCCATGGCCACCCCGCACGTCGCGGGAGTGGCGGCGCTGCTCGCCGAGAAGCACCCCGACTGGAGCGGACAGCAGCTCAAGGACGGGCTGATGAGCACGTCCAAGCAGATCAGCGGCACGTCGTACGAGGTGGGTGCGGGCCGTGTCGATGTCCCGTCCGCCATTGCCGCGCAGATCACCGCGACCGGCAGCGCCGACCTCGGCTTCATCAGCTGGCCGTACGAGGCGAACAAGCCGGTCACGAAGACGCTGACCTACACCAACGCCTCCGACCGGCCGGTCACCCTGGCGTTGACCGCCGAGGGCGCTCCCGCCGGCGTGGTCACCCTCGCCGACTCCACCCTCACCGTGCCCGCGCACGGCACCGCGCAGACCACGGTCACCGGTGACGGCACCGCCGCGCCCGTCGGCGCCACCTCCGGCCGGATCGTCGCCAAGGACGGTGACACAGTGGTGGCGCACACCGCCTTCGGCCTGACCAAGGAGGACGAGCGCTACACCCTCACGGTCCACGTCAAGGACCGCGACGGCGCGGCGTCCGCCGCATATCTAGCCGTACAGAAGCTGGCCAAGGGCGCGTCGGCCTTCCCGGCCGCGGTCGACGACTCCGGCACGCTCAAGCTGCGCCTGCAGCCCGGTATGTACACCCTGTCCAGCTTCCTCGACGTGCGCGGCAGCAATGGCAAGGACTCGCTCGGCCTGGGCCTTCTCACCGAGCCCGAGGTCACTCTCGACCGTGACCGCGAAGTCACGCTCGACGGGCGGACGTTGCGGGAGATCCGGGCCGAGGTGGACCAGCGGACCCAGATCCGCCAGCTGAGCATGAAGTTCAACCGGGCTGCGAACGGCGCGTCCTACACGGGGGCTGCACTGGTCCCGCCGAGGTACGACAGCATCTTCGCCGCGCCGACCCACAAGCCCGCCACGGGCACCTTCGAGTACCGGACCGCGTGGCGGCTCGGCAAGCCGCAGCTCGATGTCGAAGCGGACGGCAAGCGGCTCGGCGAGGCGGTCGTGCAGTACGGATCGGACCTGTTCACCGGGCGGAAGCGGATGTCTCTCGTGGACGCGGGCAGCGGCAGCGCCGCTGACTATGCCGACAAGGACGTGACGGGCAAGGCGGTCGTCGTGCGCCGCACCGACGCCATCACCCCCGCCGAACTGGCCCAGAACGCACAGGACGCGGGTGCCAAGGCCCTGTTCGTCACCGACGTGGCTCCCGGGCGGCTGATGGCTAACTTCAGCGGGGCCGACGGGGCGACACGTCCGCTGTACATCGCGACGGTGAATGCTGTGGACGGGGCGCGACTGATCGAGACCGCTCGACTCAACCGGGGTGTCGAACTGACCGGAACCCAGTACACGCCGTACGTGTACGACCTCACCGAGGGATACCCGGAGGCGGTACCCGCTGATCTGACGTACCGGCCGGGCATGAGTGAACTGGCCGTCGTCAACAACAAGTTCCACGCGGCGAAGGCCGCCGACGGCGGCGAGTTCCGCTACTCGATCACCGACACGTTCCCCGTCGGCCTGGGCTTCCAGGAGAAGATCAAGTTCCCCACGGAGCGCACCGACTACATCAGCGCCGGCCCCGACCGGGGGTGGCACGAGTCCATGTCCAACGGCCCGGGCGCCATCGAGGAGCGCGGCGGCGTCGTCCACTACCGCGGCGGCATGCGCTCTGCAGCGGACTGGTTCAAGCCGGTCTGGCACCCGTGGCTGGGCACCGGCCTCGCCTGGGGCCAGCAGCGCGCAGGCAACAACCTGCAATTCAACACGCCGGGCTGGGGTGACTCGGGCCCGGACCACACGGGCTTCGGCGATGTGTGGAACCAGAAGTCGATGACCCAGTTCACCGAGGTGTACGTGGACGGGGTGCGGGTCGAGCGGAGGACCGGCTCGGGGGCGTACGCCCGGAACGTCAAGCCGACCGAGCAGGACTTCAGGGTTGTCACCGATACCACCCTGGACCCGGACGTCTGGCACCTCGCCACGAAGGGCCACTCCGAATGGACCCTCAAGTCGGCTGCCACGCCGGCCGACCGGTATACGTATCTGCCGATGCTCAATCTCGGGTTCGACGTCGACACCGACCTGCACGGTGATGTGCGCGCCGGAAAGCGGCTGGATCTCGGGATCTTCTCCGAGTACGTCAAGGGTGCGCCGGACACCGGGAGGATCACCGGCTCCACGCTGGAGGTCTCCTTCGATGACGGCGCGACGTGGACGTCCGTCGAACTCGACGGCGTACGCGGCAAGTCCGCCGCCTGGGCCGGCTCGGTGCCGGTGCCGGACGACGCGCAGTACATTTCCGTGCGGGCCTCGGCCGCCGACGACAAGGGCGGCTCGGTCAAGCAGGAGATCATCCGCGCGGTGGGTGTGCGGAAGTAGCCGATCGGGTGGGAGCCGGGCAGGAGGCGGCACGGCTCCCACCTGCTGCATGTGCTGAGCACATGGAGCTGACCACGGCAGCCCTGGCTGCCGTGGTCAGCTGTGCGCGGACCGACGCCCGTGCGTGGGCCGGTACTCCCGTGCTGCGTCGTCCGGGCCTGTGGAACCAGCCTTCCGAGCAACCAACAGTGCCGATTTCTCCCGCTGCCTTCCCGGTGACATCCCCGAAGGCGGTCGTGGGCCGGACTGCAGCAACGTCCTCCAGCTGACCGTCGTCCTCGCGCCGGCCGCCGGTCAGGATTCCTTGCCGATGCGCGCGAATAATCGCCACCCCACCACCAATACAGCGCGTTCATTCGGCATTACGGTGAGCGAATAGGGCGTCCTTTATGTGACGCAGACCACGTGACCCGCGCCACTCTTGTGCCTATTTGCGGCATTTGCCGTGTGGAGTGGGCCACGTGACGGGCGTCACTCCGTGCCAGAATAGTAGACCGAGGAGACCCGCTCCGCAGCCCTGGCAGCGCTTCTCCGGATCATTTCCGGCGCCCAGTACGAATCCCATTAGTAAAAGGGACCCATTGACCCGCATTTCTGCCTCGCTTAATAATTCTTGGCATCGCCCGACAACAGATGAGGAATTACGGAATGCCGTTCAACGCGATGTCCACGAAGTTCGCCCGCATGACCAAGACCAAGAAGGCC
>NZ_JBFBCG010000049.1:0-59287 GCF_040683105.1 Streptomyces sp. NPDC051020
ACGCTCGCTGCGTTGTCGGGCTCGCCCCGATACGCCCAGTATCGGGGCGACCCTCCGCCTTGCGATCGCACGCACCAGACGCCGCCCGGCCCGCCTTACGGGCGGACGACGCTACTTTCGAAACACGCCCTAGGAGTGCGCTGACGATCTTGGAATCGCGCCCGACTTGCATCAGATTGCCCCGATCAACATTTACTGGCGAAGCGGGGCAAGTCAGGCAGTCGAAGCAAGATCTTCAGCAAACTCCTAGGCCGGCCGGTCGTCGAGCAGCTCATCCGCGGTCAGCTCCTGGCCGGTCAGTTCCTGATCCGGGAACTCCAGATCCCGGTGCTGCTGATCGGGCAGGTCCTCGATGGGCCGGAACCCCGGGACCCAGGATTCCAGCTCGTCCCGCAGCCGCACCGTCGCACCCAGCTGGCACAGCACCCCGATCGTGCTCAGCGTCACCCGGTGTATCAGCAGATAGGCGGGCGGTAGATTCAGCTGCTTGCCCAGCTGGTGGGCGGGGGAGCGGGGATCCGCTATCCGGGCCGCCTGATTGCGCATCCAGCTGCGGGTGAAGGTGAACTCCTCCACCTGTGCCGGCTCGATGATGGGCAGGAGGTAGTCGAGTACCTCATCCGGGTCGAGGGCGATGGATTCCTTGACGAAGCCCTCCTCGCGCAGCAGTTCGTACACTGCTTCCGCGTCACCCGCCAGCGTCAGCCGCAACGAGTCCCCGATGGGCTGAGGCAGGCCGCCCGGCAGCCGGTCCACCGTGCCGAAGTCCAGCACCCCGAGCCGCCATGGCCCGCTCCCACCGCCTTCCGCCTCCCCGTCCGCTTCCCCGCCCCCGGGCAGGAGCCGGAAGTTGCCGGGATGCGGGTCGGCATGCAGCAGATTCGTGCGCGCCGGACCCGAGAAGAGGAATCGTGCCAGCAGCTGACCCGCCCGGTCCCGTTGCTCCTGGGTGCCCTCGGCGATCACCTCGGCCAGCGGGACACCGTCGATCCACTCCGTCACCAGCACCTGGTCGGACTGGTGCACCACGCCGGGAACCACCACATCGGGGTCGTTCGCGAACTCCTCGGCGTGTTCCCGCTGCGACTGCGCCTCCAGTTCGTAGTCCAGCTCCTCCGAGACCCGGTCGCGCAGCTCCGCGATGAGCGGCTTGATATCCATTCCGGGGATCAGCGGGCCGAGCAGCCGGGCGAAGCGGCTGAGTTGGGTCAGGTCCGAGAGCAGGGCCTCCCCGGCGCCCGGATACTGCACCTTCACGGCGACGGCCCGCCCGTCGTGCCAGACAGCCCGGTGCACCTGCCCGATCGACGCGGCGGCCGACGGCTTGTCGTCGAATTCGAGGAACAGCTCCCGCCAGTCCTCACCGAGCCGCTCCGTGAGCACCGCGTGGACGGTGCGGGTCGGCATGGGGGGAGCGGCTTCCTGGAGTTTGGTGAGCGCCGCCCGATACGGCCCGGCGACATCGTCGGGCAGCGCCGACTCGAAGACGGACAGGGCCTGACCGAGCTTCATGGCACCCCCCTTCAGCTCGCCCAGCGTGCGGAACAGCTGGTCCGCCGTGCGCTGCTGGAGTTCACGGGCCACTATCTCCGCGGACTTGCCGCCGATCCGCTTGCCCAGCCCCCACGTGGCACGACCGGCGAAGCCGAGTGGCAGTGCGGCCAACTTTGCTGTACGGGTGACCGCTTTCCGGGGAAGATCAGACATACGCCCCTCCAAATCCCAGACTGCCGTGCCGCGTGCGGCGGTTACCCGGCCATTGTGTCCTGCGCCGCACCGAGCCCGGAGGTGCGCTCCCTCCCAGTGTGCCCACTCGCCCCGCAGGAACAGTCGAGGTGTGGCCCGATCCGCTCCGACCGCCAGTCCAACAGCGGCAGGGCGGCCTCGCATCTGGCTCCCGTGCCGACGGGAAGTTCGCCATCGAGAAACGCCAGCGCCTGGGCCGCCGCGAGACCGGCCACCGCTGTCGCCAGCCCCAGGTCGCACGCCTGCACGGCGCTGCGCCGCCCGGACCGCCACTGCGCAAGCATTCGCGGCCACTGCGGATCCCGATCCGCGCGGTGCAGGTCCAGGCATCCCGCGCAGGCCGTACCGCCGGGCAGTACCAGCGGACCGACCACGCCGGTGGCCTCGATCACTCCGGCATAGAGATGAGGAGTGCCCGAAGCGATCCATGGCTCGGCTGCACGCGGGTCGGGGGCGTACGCCGCGAGACCGTCCCGCGGAGCGACCACGACCAGGGACAGCCCGGGACCACCACGCGACGGGGAGCGGTCCGGCCCCGTCGACCGGGGGGCGGGACCGACAGCGGATCGTCGCACCAACTGCCGGGCGGCGGTGTCCCTGCGCTCACCGACCGCAGTGGCCGGAAGCCCGCCGGGTGCGACGTCCGACTGCTCGGTGACCCCACCGTCCAGGACTTCGACCAGACCCACACCGGACCCGGACAGCACCGCCGCGACTGCCGCACCGACCCGGCCGGAGCCCCGCACCTGGACCCGCATCGCGCGACGGGCCGCCAGCCGTCTCAGCCCGCCCCCGGGTTCGGGGTGCACGACCGAGAGCGACGCGAGGTCGGGGCGCTGTCGCTCCAGTACGTCGGCCCGGTTCCGTAACGCATCGGCTTCCGGCCCGCCTGCCCGGACATCGTCGATCAGTCCCGCTTCCGCCAATCGCGCCACCAGGATGTCAACGTGATGGTCCGACAGGTCCAGTCCCCTGGCTTCCTCGCGCAGCAGCGGCAGGCCGCGCGTTCCGTCGAGCAGTTCCAGGAAACTGCGCGTGGCGATATCCATCGGCCCGACCTTCACCGCGTGAGCGGGCGTCACCCCGAATTGCACGGTGTTCGTTCCACACCACGCTCGGCGCAGTGCGGGTTTCAACATCGGATGCATGGCTTCCCCCGGTTCGTGTTCGTCCTGCTGCTGTCGCTGTTCCGTGTGATCTCCGTGCGGTCCGGAGTGATCTGCGTGCGCCGGCCGCGGACCGGAGCTTCGCGAGATCCGTTGTCAGAATGCAGGCCGGCGCCGAAGCGTGCAGAAAGTTATCCACAGGCATGGGGTATTAGTCGTTCAAATGGTGCGTGCCATGGAACGGATCACGCGCAAACCATCCCGGAGGCGGGACTTCCCGCACTGACAGCGGGTACCGTCGGGGCGTGCCCGCCGACCCGTCACCCGGCTTCGCCGGGGAGACCCCCGCGCGCAGCGCCAAAGACCATCAGCGCAGCGCGGCCAGCCATCCGCCCGGTGTCTCGGTGACGAGCGCGGTCGAGGTCCGCAGGAGCACTCGCCGTAGCAGAACGGTCTCCGCGTACCGGGAGGGCGACCGCACCATCGTGCTGATCCCCGCCAGGATGTCGGAGGCGGAGGAGCGGCGCTGGGTGACCGTGATGCTTGACAGACTCGCGGCCCAGGAGCGCAAGCGCATCCTCGGCGACAGCGAACTCGCCGAGCGGGCCGAGCGGTTGTCCGCCCAGTATTTCGAGGGCCGCGCCAGGCCCGCCTCGGTGCGGTGGGTGACCAACCAGAACACCCGGTGGGGGTCCTGCACCCCGGCGGAGGGCAGCATCCGTCTGTCGCACCGTCTGCAGGGTATGCCGGAGTACGTCGTCGACTACGTGCTCGTCCACGAGCTGGCGCATCTGCTGGTTCCCGGTCACGGTCCGCGGTTCTGGCGGCTGTTGGAGGCGTATCCGCGTACCGAGCGGGCCCGCGGTTACCTCGAAGGAGTGGTGGCGGCGGACCGGCTGCCTCATCTGCCCGCCGCGCGTGGTGAGTGACGTTCAGTGATTCTGTACCGGGTGTGTACCGACTTAGCTCAATGTCGGAGTTTGCGGTTAGCCTGGCGCGACGCATTCACATTCGGGATGGGGGACGGTCGTTACGCATGGCCAGGGAATTCCAACGCGGCCACAAGGCCAAGATCAGTGATCTCACGCCGGGGACGGATCTGTACGTAGGTGTGCAGATCTCCGGTCCTGGACTGACCTTCGACATCAGCTGCTTCGGCCTCGATGCCCATGAGCAGCTCTCCGACGACCGGTATTTCATCTTCTTCAATCAGCCGAAATCACCCGAGGAGTCCATTCAGCTCCTCGGTGCCCAGTCCGGTGACACCGAGTCGTTCCGGGTCACTCTGGACCGCATTCCGGCGAACATCCACAAGCTGTCGTTCACTGCGACGGTCGACGGCGCAGGGCAGATGTCGCAGATCGGTCCGGGATACATTCGGATCGTCGCGGGTGGCGAGGAAGTCGTCAGGTACGCCTTCACCGGCTCCGAGTTCACCACTGAACGCGCGGTGATGCTCGGCGACTTCTACCTGAAGGACGTCTGGCGGTTCGCCGCTGTCGGACAGGGCTTCGACGGCGGCCTCGACGCGCTTCTGAAGAACTTCGGTGGTGAGGTCGCCGAGGAGGCGCCCGCCGCACCGCAGCCGCAGGCGGCGGCCCCCTCGTTCGCCCCGCCCGCGCAGGCCCCGGCGCCCGCTCCGTCCTTCGGCGTCCCGGCCGCGCAGGCCCCCACTCCGCAGCAGCTGATGCATGCCGCGCCGACGATCGCGGCGCCGATGGCACCGCAGGGTGGCACCGCCCCGCCGCCCGCGCCCGCCCCCGCTCCCTACGGTCAGCCGGGACAGCCGCCCCAGCAGCCCCAGTTCGGGCAGTTTCCCGGCCAGGCCATGCCGGCCGCTCCTTACGGTCAGCAGGCCCCGGCACCGTACGGTCAGCAGGCCCCGGCTCCCTACGGGCAGCAGCCCCCCGGAATGCAGCCGGGCATGCCCCAGGGTGTGCCGCAGACCGGCGCCGGTCTGCAGGCCGCGCTCCAGCCGTACAAGGAGACGGCCACCGGCCAGCGTTGGACGCCGCAGAACCAGCAGCTCATGCGGGTCGACCTCACCATGGGCGGTACACCGGTGCTCGCCCGTCAGGGCTCCATGGTGATGTATCAGGGCAAGGTCGACTTCAGTTACAAGGGTGCCGGTTTCGCAGGCCGCATGGTCGGGAATGCCACCGGCCAGGAAATGCAGCTGATGCGCTGTACCGGTCGCGGCCAGGTCTTCCTCGCCGAAGACGGTGCCCATCTGCACTCCATCGAACTGCAGGGTGACGGCATCTGCGTCTCCGCGGAGAGCGTCCTCGCCTTCGACGAGTCGCTGCAGTACGAGGTCCGCAGGATCGAGGGTCACGGCATCCCCGGCGGCGCCCTGTTCACCATGCAGTTCCAGGGCAGCGGCACGGTCGTCGTCAAGACCCACGGAGTCCCCGTCGTCCTGCCGGTCACGCCGACCACGTTCGCCGACTGCAACGCCGTCGTGGCGTGGTCGTCCGCGTCCCAGGTGATCATCTCCAGCCAGGTCCGGCTGCGCCGCAACGCGTACCCGGGGCACAGCGGAGAGACCGTGAACCTCCAGTTCCGGGGAGCCCCCGGCAACTTCATCGTCGTCCAGCCCTACGAGGTCTGAGGGAGCCCATCATGAACCAGCAACTCGCGGGCTTCGCCCCGACCCCCGTCACGGCCCGTATGGAGAACCACGGCCATACGATGCTCAAGGTCGCCATGGCCACGGGCCAGGACCTCTACGCACGTACCGGCTCGATGGTGTCCTACGAGGGCTTCATCCAGTACGAGCCCAACCCGCCGGCCGTCCGGCAGATCGCCTCCCAGTGGATCACCGGCGAGGGCGCGCCCCTGATGAAGTGCTCCGGTGACGGGCTGCTCTACCTGGCCGACTACGGCGCCGATGTGGTCGTCGTCAATCTCAACAACGACTCCCTCTCGGTCAACGGCACCAACGTCCTGGCCTTCGACGGCCACCTCACCTGGGGCGTGGAGCGGGTCAAGGGGCTGGCGAAGTTCGCCGGCCAGGGCCTGTGGAACGTCTGCATCGTCGGCACCGGCTGGGTCGCGATCACCTCGCGCGGCACGCCGATCGTCGTCGACTGCGGACGCGGCGAGGACGAGACCTATGTCGACCCGGACGCCCTCGTGGCGTGGTCCCCGAACCTCAAGGTGAAGGGCAAGCGCAGCTTCAAGGCCTCCTCGCTGATCGGGCGGGGAAGCGGAGAGGCGTTCCAGATGGCGTTCTCCGGCCAGGGCATCGTCGTCGTCCAGCCGAGCGAGGACAGTACGGACCGCCTGCGGGTCCGGAACTGAGGGGGAGCGAGAGCACACCATGCAAAGTCCGCTTTTCAACCACACGGAACAGCAGTCCCAGGACCGGTACACCCTGCAGAACCCGCAGCTCCTGCGGGTCTCGCTGACCGGCCACGACGACGTCCTCGCCCGCAAGGGAGCCATGGTCGCGTATCAGGGGCTGATGGAGTTCGACGGCGAGTACCAGTCGAACAGGCAGCGCCGCGCCCGCGCGAACACCGGTGAGGGCCTCGACCTGATGCGCTGCTCAGGGCAGGGCACCGTCTACCTCGCCAACCTCGCGCAGTACGTCCATGTCGTGGACGTCGACCAGGACGGCATGACGGTGGACAGCGCCTATGTCCTGGCGCTCGACTCGTCGTTGCACACCGAGGTCATCGCTGTGGACAGCCAGTACGGCATCTCGGGCACGGGAAAGTACCAGCTCAACATCTCCGGCACCGGCAAGGTCGCCCTGATGACGTCCGGACAGCCGCTGATGATGCAGGTCACGCCCGACAAGTACGTCAACGTCGACGCCGACGCGATCGTCGCCTGGTCCAGCTCGCTGCGCGTGCAGATGCAGGCACAGACACACTCCTCGGGCGTCTGGCGGCGGCGCGGCAACACCGGCGAGGGCTGGGAGCTCAGCTTCCTCGGACAGGGCTTCGCCCTGGTCCAGCCGAGCGAGGTGCTGCCCCCGCAGAGTGCCCAGATCGGCCAGGGGCTGCGCGCGCAGTACGGCATGGGCCAGCAAGGAGCGCACGGCCAGAACCAGAACAACGCCTGGAACTGAGCGCACGGGCACGGGTGAGGGGCGACTTTGTGAGAGGCCACCCCTCACCCGTTGACGTGCCGGTGCCCGGGGCCGTCGGTACGGCTATCGGCCGCCTTCCAGCGCCGCGCGCGTACGTGCCACCAGCCGCACCACCGAGGTGTCGGCCACCTCGGCCACCTCGTCGTAGGCGAACCAGCGCAGATCCAGCGACTCGTCGCTGATCTCTTCCGTCGCGCCCGACGGCGCCAGCGCCGCGTACTGCACATCCAGATGCCAGTGGCAGGGCGCCGGGATCGCATGCCGGTCCAGCACCACCGGGCCGCCCGCCAGCAGCGTCAGACCGCTGATGCCGGATTCCTCGGTGGCCTCACGCAGCGCCGCGCCCGCCAGCGTGGCGTCCTCGGGTTCGCAGTGGCCGCCCATCTGCAGCCACATCTGCAGCTTCCGGTGCAGTGTCAGCAGCACCCGTTCGCGCTCCGGATCGACGACCAGCGCGCTGGCCGTCAGATGCCCGGCCCCGCACGCCTTCCACATGCCGTCCGGATGCTGTGCCAGATGGTCGAGATAGGTCTGCCGCAGCTGCTCCTGATCAGCGTCGGCCCCGTCCTCGTACCTCTTCAGTACGAGAACGGCGTCGTCGTACAGGCTCACTGGTCGGTGTCCTCCGTGCCGTCGCTGTCGCCGGTGGCGCCGGTTTCCTCGCCCTTGTCGTCCGCGGGCTTCCGGGGACCCTTGGCGGCCTCGCCGAGCATCTTGTCCAGCTCGGAGAAGTCCAGCTGCTCGTGGTGCACGAACCCGTCCGGGTCGTCCAGGTCATGCGCGGTCGGCAGCATGTCCGGGTGCTCCCAGAGCGCGTCGCGCCCGTCGAGACCGCGCGCGTCCGTGAGTGACGCCCACAGCCGCGAGGCGTCCCGCAGCCGCCGCGGCCGCAACTGCAGCCCGATCAGCGTGGCGAACGTCTGCTCGGCCGGGCCACCGGAGGCACGGCGCCTGCGCATCGTCTCGCGCAGTGCGTCCGCCGAGGTCAGCCGGGACTTCGCAGCCTCGTGGACCACCGCGTCAACCCAGCCCTCGACCAGCGCGAGCGCCGTCTCCAGCCGGGCCAGCGCCGCCTTCTGCTCCGGTGTGTCCTCCGGCTGGAACATGCCCTGCTGAAGGGCGTCCTGAAGCTGCTCGGGCTGCGACGGATCGAACTGGCCGACCACGTCCTCCAGCTTGCTGGTGTCGACCTTGATGCCGCGCGCGTACCCCTCGACAGCACCGAACAGGTGCGAGCGCAGCCACGGCACATGGGCGAAGAGCCGCTGGTGGGCAGCCTCGCGCAGGGCGAGATAGAGCCGCACCTCGTCCTGCGGCACGCTCAGGTCCTTGCCGAACATCTCGACGTTCAACGGAAGGAGCGCGGCCTTGCCCGCCGGGCCGAGCGGCAGCCCGATATCGGTCGAACCGACCACCTCACCCGCCAGCACACCCACGGCCTGCCCGATCTGCTGACCGAACATCGCGCCGCCCATCGACCTCATCATGCCGATCAGCGGGCCGGCCATGGCCTGCATTTCCTCGGGCAGCACATCGCCCATGGCCATGCCGACACGTTCCGCCACCGGGTCGACCAGCTTCTGCCAGGCGGGAAGGGACGCCTCGACCCACTCCGCGCGGCTCCATGCCACGGTCGAGACCGCACCAGAGGGCAGCGACGTCACGCCGTCCAGCCAGTGATCCGCCAGGCGCAGCGCCTCGTCGACCGCCGACCGCTCGGACGGGCCGACGCTCGCGTCCTTCGTTCCGTCCGGCGTGCCCTGCGAAACCGTCTGGCGGGCGATCTGCTTGGCCATGTCCCAGTTCACGGGACCGCCCTCGTAGCTCAGCATCTGGCCGAGCTGCTGGAAGGCGGCTCCCAGGTCGTTCGGGTTCATCGTGCCGAACATCGCCGCGAACGGGTTGTCCCCGCCCGCGCCCGGACCGAAGCCGAACGGGTTCGCCGGACCGCCCGAACCCTGCCCACCTCCGGTGGGGTCCTTCTTCTTGCCCTCGTCGCCGTTCTCCGGCTCCTCCGGCGGAAGGCCGAATCCGAATGGGGTGTCACTCACGGGTTTCCTCGGCTCGTAGGGCCGCCGGCTCGAACCGACGGCGACTGCCCGACATCACCATCCAGCGTAGACACCATGTCCGCTCAGGGCCTCAGTGCTCCGCCGGGTCCCGGCCTGCGGCAGGATGGATGCCACCTGGTACGCACGCGTCATTCGGGTACGTACTGAAGACAACCGCTGGAGACGCCCGGTGAGTTCCCCAGATCCTCAGGTTCGCGCAGCGCGAAACCTGGCCGACCCTTCGCACGAGAGCACGCCCTCGAAAAGCCGCTCCAAGAGCCGCGGCCCCGTCGTCGCGGTCACCGGTGCCGCGACCGGCGTCGGTGAGCTGCTCACCGCGCGCCTCGCGGCATCCGAGGAGATCAAGCAGGTCATCGCCATCGACGAGCGCCGCGGCGAGGTCTCCGATGCGACCTGGCACATTCTCGACGTGCGCGACCCCGCCATCGCCGAGAAACTGCGTGGCGCAGACGTCGTCGTCCATCTGGCACTCGATCTCGACCTGGAGACCGACCCCGCCGCCCGTACCGCGTACAACGTCCGCGGCACCCAGACCGTGCTGACGGCCGCCGCGGCCGCCGGAGTCCACCGGGCGGTGCTCTGCACCTCGGCGATGGTCTACGGGGCGCTGCCCGACAACGACATCCCGCTCGCCGAGGACGCAGAGCTGCGCGCCACGGCCGAGGCCACCGGTGTCGGTGACCTCCTGGAGATCGAACGGCTCGGCCGCCGCGCACCGCGTGCCCATCCCGGGCTCAACGTCACCGTGGTCCGTCCCACCGTTCTGGTCGGCGGTACGGACACGGCGCTGACCCGTTACTTCGAGTCGCCGCGCCTCCTCGTCGTCGCCGGATCGCGCCCCGCCTGGCAGTTCTGCCATGTCGACGACCTGGTCACAGCCCTCGAGTACGCCGCGCTGGAGAAGATCGACGGGGAGTTCGCAGTCGGCTGCGACGGCTGGCTGGAGCAGGAGGAGGTCGAGGAGCTCAGTGGTGTACGCCGGATGGAGCTGCCCTCCGCAGTCGCCCTCGGCGCCGCAGCACGGCTGCACCGGATCGGTCTCACCCCGTCCCCCGCGGGCGACCTCGCATACACGATGCACCCCTGGGTGGTCAGTGTGAGCCGACTTCACGACGTCGGCTGGCGTCCCCGGTGGACCAACGAGGAGGTGCTCGCCGCGCTCCTCGAAGAGGTCGAGGGCCGCCACACCGTCGCCGGACGCCGGCTCGGCCGCAAGGACGCCACCGCTGCCGGTGCCGCAGGTGCGACCGTCGCGCTGCTCGGCACGGCCGCCCTGGTCCGTCGCGCCCGCAAGGCGCGCCGTCGCATCTAGTGCCCCTCCTGGCAAGCTTTGCCCCGTCGCGCCGCCCGGCACGACCGCTCGCACCGGACGGCGCTCCTCATGGGGCAGACATCGCCGGTCACGGCACTGGGGTCTTTTGTTCGGATCATGCCGGTCGGGTCTGTAGAAGGCTCCAAGGCTGTCGATGGTCCGCCGGTGGAAAGGGCTGTTCCGCGATGTCGGCGCGGTACGGCACGATAGGCGGCATGGCACCCACCCACGACCACCCCGGTGAGCAGGCAGCGCAGGACCCGATCCGGCTGCTGGAGATCCGCGAGACACCGTTGTCGGTCGACGAGATCTTCCGCGCCGTCGGGGACGACGCCGCGGGCGGCACCGCCCTCTTCGTCGGCACGGTGCGCAATCACGACGGCGGACAGGACGTCGGCGCGCTGGGCTACTCCTGCCATCCGTCGGCGCAGGACGAGATGCGCCGGGTGGCCGAGAAGGTCGCGGCCGAGTTCCCGGTCCGGGCGCTGGCGGCAGTACACCGTGTGGGTGAACTGAAGGTGGGAGATCTGGCCGTCGTCGTCGCCGTCTCCTGCCCGCACCGCGCGGAGGCGTTCGCGGCGTGTCGCAAGCTCATCGACGATCTCAAGCACGAGGTTCCGATCTGGAAACACCAGCGGTTTTCCGACGGCACGGAGGAGTGGGTCGGTGCCTGCTGAGCTCAAACCAATCCGGCGGTCATCCGCCCCGATTTGCGTAACCGCACCCCTGCCATGAGCGTTGAATCTGCAGATGGCTAATCTGCTGATTGCGCGGTTGCGGTCGCTCATGGGGTAGGGAGGTCGTCATGGCAGCACTTGCCTGGTTGCTGATTCCGCTTTTCGCTGCTCTCGGCGCTGCGATATGGGGGAGCTGGGCCGCCAGAAATCGCACGACCGGCGATGTCACCGAACTCGCCGGGTATGCCCGGTTCCGTGAGGCGATGGAGAAATCTCACTCCGGTTCCGACGCTGCCTGAGGCAGCACCGTACGTACGCAGTTGCCGATCCGCATCGCGGCGCCGGCAGCCCACGCCGATCGGCACAGCACCTCACCTGGCCCTCCGCCCCTTACGGACCGGCCCCGGCGGTGCACTGACAGACCCTTCCCGTACTGTCGTTCCATGCCACGCCGCACCGCGACGATGCTCGCCTCCACGCTGATCCTCATCGCGCTGCTCTGCGCGGGCGTGCTGATGAAAGTGCCGTACTCGGAGATGTCCCCCGGTCCGACGGTGAACACGCTCGGCAAGGTCGGTGGGGAACCGGTCCTGCAGATCTCCGGGCACAAGACGTACAAGACGTCCGGCAACCTCAATATGACGACGGTGCGGGTCACGGGCGCCGACTACAACATGAACCTCGTCGAGGCCGTCTACGGCTGGCTCGCCCACGACAGCGTCGTCGTCCCGCACGACACGCTGTATCCGAACGGCAAGACCGAGCAGCAGTCGACGCAGGAGAACGCCGAGGAGTTCAGCCAGTCCCAGGAGAGCGCCAAGGTCGCCGCCCTCACCGAACTGGGCATCCCGGTGACCTCGCGCGTCGTGGTCTCCACGGTGATCAAGGGCAGCCCCGCGCAGGGCAAGCTGCACGCGGGCGACGTGATCAAGGCGGTCGACGGTACGGCGGTCAGACAGCCCGAGGACGTCGCGAAGCTCGTCACCAAGCACAAGCCCGGTGAGAACGTCACGTTCACGGTGATCCCGGCCAAGACGGCGGCCGCCGCCGAGAAGGCAGGCAAGGAGCCGCAGGGTTCCGAGAAGATCATCATCACGACGGCGAAGGCGGCCAAGGAGAACCGGGCGATCGTCGGCATCCAGGCCGGGACGGATCACACGTTCCCGTTCCCGATCGACATCAAGCTCGCCGATGTCGGCGGCCCGAGCGCCGGTCTGATGTTCTCCCTGGGTATCATCGACAAGCTGACGCCCGGACAGCTGACCGGCGGCAAGTTCATCGCGGGCACCGGCACCATCGACGACCAGGGCAAGGTCGGCCCGATCGGCGGCATCACCATGAAGCTGGTCGGCGCGCGCAACGCGGGCGCCAGGTACTTCCTGACGCCGGACGACAACTGCAGGGCCGCCGCGTCCGACACCCCCAGCGGGCTCACGCTCGTGAAGGTCAAGACGATCGACGACGCGAAGAAGTCGCTGGAGCAGATCCGAACGGGGGACACGGCCGCTCTGCCGAGCTGCTCGGCAGGCTGACCGTGCCCCCACGGTGACGGCGGGCGCGATGCCGCCCGCCGTGGCAGGACTCTCAGGACTCGAACGTGGCTGCCAGCGCCTCGGCCAGCCCCGGTACCAGACCTGCGCCGGTCAGGACCTCGCTCGCGGAGTCCTTCTCGCGGAGCCGTACGGCGGACTCCCGCGCACCGTTGCGCAGGACGGCCACGGTCATCCGCACCTCCTGCCGGTCGGGGTGCCGGGCGACCCACTTCGTCAGCTGGGCGTCACTGAGCCCGTCCGGTACGGAGGCCTCGGCGGACGGCGGCAGCATCAGGCGCTCCACCGTCAACGCGCATCCGGCCACGGCGTCGGGCCAGGCAATGGTGGCGAGGAACTCGTCCAGCGCCTTTCCGCGGGGGATCTCCTCCTGCTCGATCGGGGTGAGTGCGGCGGTCGTCGACTCCGGGCTGTCGAGACCGAGCTGGGCGGCGAGCCCCGGTTCCTGGGCGCGCAGCTTGGCGGTGTCGACGAGAGCGAAGAGCCGGGCGGGCTGGTCCCAGCCGAGGCCGGCGGCGTACTCGTCGATTTCGAGCACGGCGACGGTGAGGGGGCTTGCGGCCATCGGGGGGCCTGAGGGGGAAACGTTGGGCATGTCCAACATCCTGCCTCCTTCCGCCCCGGTAATGGGAACTAGGTAAAGCCTCAGTAAGTTGCATAGGTGGGCTCTACGATCGCTGGGCCCGCTTCACACGACCGCGAACTTCGAGGTGCGCACGTTGGCTTTCCAGATGCCGGACCGTGGCGGAGGCCCGACCGGGCCACGGATCAGAGTCGGCCGCCCGTCCCGGCGCGCCCGTACCCTGCTCATGACACTCGGCGTCCTGGCGATTCTCGCCATGGCGTTCGTCATGTTCGCCGGGTTCTGGACGGACTGGCTCTGGTACCGGTCGGTCGCATATTCGTCCGTCTTCACCACCACCCTGTGGACCAAGATCGGGCTGTTCCTCGTCTTCGGACTGCTGATGGCGATCGCTGTCGGCCTGAACATCTGGCTCGCGCACCGGCTCCGGCCGCCGCTGAGCGCGATGTCCCTGGAGCAGCAGAGCCTGGACCGCTACCGGATGAGCATCGCCCCGTACAAGAGGTGGGTACTGCTCGCGGTCACCGCGCTCGTCGGGCTGATCGCCGGAGCGTCCGCATCGGGCCAGTGGCGCACGTGGCTGATGTACGTGAACGGCGTGGCGTTCGGGCAGAAGGACCCCCAGTTCCATCTGGACGTCTCCTTCTACGCCTTCGACCTTCCGTGGTACCGCTTCCTGCTGGGCTTCGGCTTCGCGGCCACGGTGCTCTCGCTGATCGCCGCCGCGCTGACCCACTACCTGTACGGCGGGCTCCGCATCACCAGTCCCGGCGCGCGGGCGACCGGCGCGGCCACCGGCCATCTGTCGGTGCTGCTCGGCGTCTTCATCTCGCTGAAGGCCGTGGCGTACTGGCTCGACCGGTACGGGCTGGCGGTGAAGTCCAGCGACTTCAAGGCGACGGACAACTGGACGGGCCTGCGGTACGTCGACGCCAACGCCTATCTGCCGGCGAAGACGATCCTGTTCTGCATCGCCGCGATCTGCGCCGTGCTGTTCTTCGCGACGCTGTGGCGCCGCACCTGGCAGCTCCCGATGATCGGCTTCGGTCTGATGGTGCTCTCCGCGATCCTGATCGGCGGGCTGTACCCGGCGATCGTGCAGAAGTTCCAGGTCCAGCCCAACGAGCAGGCCAAGGAAGCCCCGTTCATCCGGAAGAACATCCAGGCGACGCGTGACGCGTACGACATCGACAACGCCCGGGTGACCGACTATTCGGGCAAGAGCACCACGACGGACGACGCGAAGCTCCGCGCGAGCGCGGACGACGCCGCGAGCTACCGGGTGATGGACCCCAACGTCGTCTCCCCGGCCTTCCAGCAGCTCCAGCAGAAGCGGAACTACTACCAGTTCCCCAAGACTCTGGACGTCGACCGCTACAAGGACGCCGCCGGCAAGGACCAGGACACGGTCATCGGTCTGCGCGAGCTCAACCTGGACGGCATCCCCAAGCGCAACTGGATCAACGACCACTTCACGTACACCCACGGCTACGGCGCCATCGCCGCGCGGGGCACCACGACGGGCAAGAACCCGAAGGGGTCCCCGGACTTCACCGAGTCGGGTCTGCCGACCACCGGCGAGCTCGGCACGTACCAGCAGCAGATCTACTACGGCGAAAAGACCGAGCAGTACTCCATCGTCGGCGGGCCCCAGAAGGAGCTCGACTACGAGGAGGACGGCGAGAAGACCACCAGCTACAAGGGCAACAGCGGAGTCAGCCTCTCCAACGCGTTCAACCGCGCCGCGTACGCGGTCTCGTTCAGCGAGCCGCAGATCCTCTACTCGGGGGCCATCGGCGAGGGCTCGCGGATCCTCTACAACCGCACGCCCAAGGAGCGCGTCGAGGCGGTCGCCCCGTGGTTGACCATCGACGGCGACGCGTACCCGGCGGTGGTGAACCACCGCATCCAGTGGGTCGTCGACGCGTACACCACCACCAACGGGTACCCGTACGCCTCGCGCACGACGCTCGGTGACACCACGGCCGACTCGCTGACCACCAATCAGCGCGCGGTCGTCGCCCAGCAGAATCAGGTCAACTACATCCGCAACTCTGTGAAGGCCACCGTCGACGCGTACGACGGCAAGGTCACGCTGTACGAGTGGGACACCAAGGACCCGGTCCTCAAGACCTGGCGCAAGGCGTTCCCCGGGACGGTGAAGCCACGGGCTGACATCCCCCAGGACCTGATGGCCCACCTGCGGTACCCGCAGGACCTGTTCAAGGTGCAGCGCGAGCTGCTCACCCGCTACCACGTCACCAACCCCGCACAGTTCTACAGCGGCAGTGACGCGTGGCAGGTCCCGGACGACCCGACGAAAAAGGAGTCCGGCGCCGTCCCGCCGTACTACCTGAGCATAAAGATGCCGGATCAGCCGGCCCAGAAGTTCTCGCTGACCACCACGTTCACCCCGAAGGGGCGGCCCGACCTCGGGGCGTTCATGGCGGTGGACGCGGATGCGGCCAGCAAGGACTACGGCACCATACGGTTGCTCAGAGTCACCACGACGGTGAAGGGCCCCGGGCAGGTGCAGAGCGAGCTCAACGGCAACGACGATGTCGCCGAGTTCGTGAGAAACCTCAAGGGAACCGACTCCGACATCGAGTACGGCAACCTGCTGACGGTGCCGCTCGACGGGGGCTTCCTCTACATCGAGCCGGTCTACACGCGCGGTGGCACGCAGAACTACCCGCTGCTGCGCAAGGTGGCTGCCTCGTACGGTTCGAAGACCGTCTTCGAGAACAGCCTCGGGGAGGCGCTCAACGCGGTCTTCGGGGTGGAGGGCACCGAAACCACGCAGCCGCCGGGTGAGACCACGAAGCCACCTGCGACCACCGGCGACGCCGCGCTCAAGCAGGCGATCGCGGATGCGCAGAAGGCCTATGCGGAGGGTGAGGCAGCCCTGAAGAAGCAGGACTGGACTGCCTACGGCAAGGCCCAGGCCGATCTGCAGGACGCGCTGAAGCGTGCGGCGGCGGCCGCGCCCAAGGCGGACAAGGGCAGCTGAGCAGTTGCTGGTAAAGCCCCACCTCCGCGTCGTGGTAAGGTTTGAACACAACGACGCGGGGTGGAGCAGCTCGGTAGCTCGCTGGGCTCATAACCCAGAGGTCGCAGGTTCAAATCCTGTCCCCGCTACTGAAAGACGAAGGCCCGGATCCTTTCGAGGATCCGGGCCTTCGTCGTGCCGTGAAACCTTCCCATGTGGTGGGCGTGAAGTGCGGTTCGCAGGGCACGAGTTGGGTCCGGACGTGTTTGACTTATCTCTCTGTGGGCATGTCGACAAAACGCTGAAGTGACCTCACTGGCCGCGGTATACCAGGTGTACGCGGGTTGCAGGTGGTGGGACGATGGTATTTATGGGGGACAGGGCAACTCTGTTGGAGACAGGGCGGTTTGTGCAGCTGCACGTCCATGGGGTGGAAAACGTGACGGACGCGGCTTTTGTCGCTGACGCTGCGAGTAACGCCGTGACCGTTGAGAACACCGAGACCGTGGAAGGTGTCGAGGTCGCGGGGGCGGCCGGGACCACGGGAGTCGCCGGGACCGTGGCGGCTTCCGGCGAAGCCGAGAGCACGGAGAGTGCCGAGACCGAAGCGCGGCACCGCCGCGCCGCCGACGCCGGGGACACCGCGTCCATGAGCGTCCTCGGTGCCCTGTTGCTGCGCCGTGGTGATCTGAACGCCGCCGAGCCCTACCTACGGGGAGCCACGGCCGACGGCGACCGGGCCGCCGCCAACAACCTGGGTGTTCTCCTCCACCAGCGCGGCTATGCCGACGAGGCGGCCGGCTGGTGGCGTATTGCCGCCGTCGCCGGTTCCGCCGCCGCCGCGCACGCCCTGGGCCGCCACTACCGCGAGCGCGGTGACGAGCCCGGCGCCGAGTACTGGCTGCGCCAGTCCGCCGAGCAGGGCCATGCACTGGGCGCGTACGCCCTTGCCGACCTGCTGGAACACCGCAGCGACGTCGGTGCCGAGCGCTGGTTGCGCGCCGCAGCCGAGCAGGGCCACCGCGAGGCCGCCTACCGCCTGGCACGCGCCGTGGAGCGCAGGGCTGCCGCCGACCGGCACGACGCGTTCGGCCGTCCCGGAGCGGACGTGGGGCTCGGGATGGGCATGGGGCCCGGTCTGGGGGCGGCCGGTGGTCCAGTGACCGGTACGCGTAAGGCGGGCGGGACCGCCGCACGCAAGGACGACGGACCCGTGGCCGGTTCCGCCACCGGACAGGTCGGTGAGGCCGAGCAGTGGTACCGGCAGGCCGCCGCGCGCGGACACCGTCGCGCCGCCCTGCATCTCGGCGCCATCCTCGAACGGCGCGGCGAGCTCAAGGAGGCCGGCCGCTGGTACCTCACCTCCGCCAAGGACGGTGAGGCACGGGCCGCCTGCGCGCTCGGATTCCTGCTGCGCGATGCGGGCGACGAGGAGAGCGCCGCCGTGTGGTGGCTGCGCGCCGCCCAGGACGGTGACGGCAACGCCGCCAACGCCCTGGGTGCCCTGCACGCCGCCCGCGGCGAGCAGCAGACCGCCGAGCGCTGGTACCGCGCCGCCATGGACGCGGGCGACGTCAACGGCGCGTACAACCTCGGACTGCTGTGCGCCGCCCAGGACCGTACGCCGCAGGCCGAGCAGTGGTACCGCCGTGCGGCATACGCCGGTCATCGCGAGGCCGCCAACGCGCTGGCCGTACTCCTGCTCCAGGCGGGGGACGCGACCGGTGCGGAGCCCTGGTTCTCCAAAGCCGCCGAGGCGGGCAGCGTCGACGCCGCCTTCAACCTCGGCATCCTGCACGCAGGGCGCGACGAGGACCGGGCGGCGCTCAGCTGGTACGAGCGGGCCGCCGCCGCCGGGCACACGGAGGCGGCGCTCCAGGTCGGTATGGCGCTGCTGCACCGCGGCGAGGAGCAGGAGGCCGAGCGTCATCTTCGCTGCGCCGCGGGCGGCGGCAGCGCCGAGGCCGCCTTCCGGCTGGCCGGGGTGCTGGACTCGCGGCAGCCGCCGCCGGGACCGCCCGCGCTCGGAGAGCCGATGCCGGAGAAGACCGAGTGCGAGGAGTGGTACGAGCGGGCCGCCGAGCAGGGGCATCGCCGCGCCCAGGTGCGCGTCGGCATGCTCGCCGCCGCTCGCGGCGATGTGGACAGCGCCGCCCGCTGGTACCGCGAGGCGGCCGAGGCGGGCAGCCGCAACGGGGCCTTCAACCTCGGGCTGCTCCTCGCCCGCGAGGGCAGCGAGCGCGAGGCCGCGTTGTGGTGGAGCCGCGCCGCGAACGACGGGCACGGGCGGGCCGCGCTGCGCCTCGCCCTGCTCGCCGCCCGCCGCGGCGAACTCACCGAGGGACAGCGCTGGTGCGCACGGGCGGTCGAGTTGGGCCCGGCGGAGGTCGCCGAGCGGGCAGCACGGCTGCGCGAGGCGCTGCACCAGGAGCTGACCGCGTAGGGGAGCACCACCGGCGCGGTACGGGGCGTGGCGCCGGCCCTGGCGTTCCACCCGTCCGAGCCGGTGCAGGATCGCCGGACATGCCGCACGGCACGGGTATGTGCCGGCGGGCCCGGCGCCGTGCCGCAGTCGGCCCCGTCACTCGCGATCCCTGCCCGAGCCCCCCGGCTCCCTGTGCGGGCCGGTACGCCGAGTCTCCGCGGGCCGCCGCCCCACCCAGCGGAAACGGATTTGCGCCGGTCGGGGGCGTCACGTAATGTTGTGTTCACCGACGCGGGGTGGAGCAGCTCGGTAGCTCGCTGGGCTCATAACCCAGAGGTCGCAGGTTCAAATCCTGTCCCCGCTACTGAAAACAGAGGGCCGGATCCTTTTACAGGGATCCGGCCCTCTGTTCATGTCCGAGGCCATTGCCTCAGAGCATGTGGCCCATCGCTTCCCCGTGCATCGCTCTTGCCGGTCACGAGGTCCACCTCGTGATCTTCCGCTTCTTCGCCGGCGGCACCGGAACCCGGGGTCTCGCTCGCACCGGGCCTCTCGCGGAGTCTCAGGCCGTTGTCGCGCAGTTCGGGCAGATGCCGCGGTACGTCACCTCGACACCGGAGACCGTGAAGCCGAAGCGCTCGTCGGCCGGCAGGTCCGCCAGCGGATCGCCCGCCGGGTGCACGTCACGGATGGTGCCGCACCGGGCGCAGACCAGGTGGTGGTGGGGGCGGTGCGCGTTCGGGTCGTACCGCTTCGCTCGGCGATCCGTGGAGACCTCGATGACCTCGCCGAGGGTGACCATCTCACCGAGCGTGTTGTAGACGGTGGCGCGGGAGATCTCCGGCAGTTTGGCGACGGCCCGGGCGTGGACCTCGTCGGCCGTCAGGTGCACATGGTCCCCGTCGAGGACTTCGGCCACGACGCGCCGCTGCGCAGTCATGCGCCAGCCGCGTCCGCGGAGCCGTTCCAGCAGGTCACTCATGGAAACAAGCCTAACAGTGAGGGGGCCCTGGTCCTGAACGAGTGTGACTTTAGATGTTTACTTGACTTGGACTTAGTCCATTGTAGGATCGGAACCGGCATACGCCAAGGGACAGGCTGTGCGGACATCAGGACATGACGGATGTGCAGGAATGACGCAGGAGGCGCACGTGACGCAGGGACCGCTCACCACGGAGGCCGGCGCGCCGGTCGCCGACAACCAGAACAGTCAGACCGCGGGCGTCGGCGGTCCGGTCCTGGTACAGGACCAGTCGCTCCTGGAGAAGCTCGCGCACTTCAACCGCGAGCGCATTCCGGAGCGCGTCGTGCACGCCCGCGGCGCCGGTGCGTACGGCACGTTCACGCTGACCCGCGACGTCTCGCAGTGGACGCGGGCGAAGTTCCTCTCCGAGGTCGGCAAGCAGACCGAGACGTTCCTGCGTTTCTCCACCGTCGCGGGCAACCTCGGCTCCGCCGACGCGGTGCGTGACCCCCGCGGCTTCGCGCTGAAGTTCTACACCGAAGAGGGCAACTACGACCTCGTCGGCAACAACACCCCGGTGTTCTTCATCAAGGACGCCATCAAGTTCCCGGACTTCATCCACACCCAGAAGCGCGACCCGTACACCGGCTCGCAGGAGGCGGACAACGTCTGGGACTTCTGGGGTCTGTCGCCCGAGTCCACCCACCAGGTGACCTGGCTCTTCGGCGACCGCGGCATCCCGGCCACGCTGCGTCACATGAACGGGTACGGCTCGCACACCTACCAGTGGAACAACGAGGCCGGCGAGGTCTTCTGGGTCAAGTACCACTTCAAGACCGACCAGGGCATCAAGAACCTCACTCAGGCCGAGGCGAACAAGCTCGCCGGCGAGGACCCGGACAGCCACCAGCGCGATCTCCGCGAGGCGATCGAGCGCGGCGACTTCCCGTCCTGGACCGTGCAGGTCCAGATCATGCCCGCATCCGAGGCGGCCACCTACCGCTTCAACCCGTTCGACCTCACCAAGGTGTGGCCGCACGCGGACTGCCCGCCGGTCGAGATCGGGAAGCTGGAGCTCAACCGCAACCCGGAGAACATCTTTGCGGAGACCGAGCAGTCGATCTTCAGCCCCGCGCACTTCGTGCCGGGCATCGGCCCGTCCCCGGACAAGATGCTCCAGGGCCGCCTCTTCGCGTACGGCGACGCCCACCGGTACCGCGTCGGCATCAACGCCGACCACCTGCCGGTGAACCGTCCGCACGCCACCGAGGCGCGGACGAACAGCCGGGACGGCTACCTGTACGACGGTCGCCACAAGGGTGCGAAGAACTACGAGCCCAACAGCTTCGGCGGTCCGGTCCAGACCGACCGTGCGCTGTGGGAGCCCACCACGGTCACCGGTGAGACCGGTACGCACGAAGCCCCGAGCCACGCCGAGGACAACGACTTCGTACAGGCCGGCAACCTCTACCGGCTGATGTCCGAGGACGAGAAGGCCCGGCTGATCGACAACCTCGCCGGGTTCATCGCCAAGGTTTCGCGCGATGACATCGCCGAGCGCGCGATCAACAACTTCCGTCAGGCCGACGGCGACTTCGGCAAGCGACTCGAAGCGGCGGTCCAGGCCCTGCGCGCCTAGGGCGTGTTTCGAAAGCCCCGTCTGCCAGGCGGCGCCTGGCACGCACCAGTGCCCCTCCCGGCAGGCTTTGCCCCGTCGCGGGGCACGCATTGCCGGTCACCGCACTGGTTGCGCTGCCCCGGCCGACGATGGGCCTGTCCCCCTCTTCACCGAGGGGGACAGGCCCATCGGCCGTACGTACGTAGGGGCGCTCAGCCGACCAGCTCCGCCGGGTGGCGCCGGGCCGGTGCCCAGCAGCGGATGATGTCGCGGACCGAGACGATGCCGACGGGTCCGTGGTCGTCCAGCACGATCAGATGGCGGAATCCGCCGTGTGTCATGGCCTCCGCGGCCTCTTCCAGGGTCCAGTTGGGCGCGGCGAAGACCACATCGTGGGTGGTGTGGGTGGACGCGGTTTCGGTATCGGGGTTCTGGCCGGAGCCGACCGAAGTCAGGATGTCGCGCTCGGTGAGGATGCCGATCCCGCTGGTGTCCCGGTCGAGGACAACTGCTGCCCCGATGTGGCGCGCCGACATCAGTTGGGCCGCCTGGCGGAGCGTATGGGTGGGGCCGATAGTGAGGACCATCGTGCTCATGGCGTCACGGACGAGCATGAAGGGAGCCACCTCCTTCGTGAAGCGACTGCGTGAGCCGATTCACAAGTTCACAAGTGGGGGGACTCTCAGCGTTGCATCCTTGGGGGAGTCCAACAAGGGGTGCGTGGAGACCAACCGAGGGGCGCGCGGTAGTGCACCACACGCCCCTCGGAGTCCGCGCGCCTCCTGACGGCCCGGGATCAGTAGCGCTGGTTGAGATACCCCAGCAGCTCGTGGTGGAGCAGGCCGTTCGAGGCCGCCGCGTTTCCGCCGCCCGGACCGGAGATTCCGTCCAGGCTGGTGAACCGGCCCCCCGCCTCCTGGACGATGATCGCGTTCGCCGCCATGTCCCAGAGCGAGAGCTCCGGCTCCGCGCAGATGTCGACGGAACCCTCGGCGACCATCATGTACGGCCAGAAGTCGCCGTACCCACGCGTACGCCAGCAGGCCCGCGTCAGGTCCATGAAGCCGTCGAGCCGGCCCTGCTCCTCCCAGCCGGTCATCGAGGAGTACGCGAACGAGGCGTCCGCGATCCGCTCGACCTTCGAGACGTGCAGCCGGGTCGCGGAGGTGAGGCTGCGGCCGGAGTACGCCCCCGCGCCCTTCGCCGCCCACCAGCGGCGGCCCAGCGCGGGCGCCGACACGACACCGACCACCGGCTGGAACCCTCCCCCACTCTCGGCTCCGCTCGAGCGGGAGGTGCCCCCTCCGCCCGCCTCCATCAGCGAGATGAGGGTCGCCCAGACCGGGACACCGCGGACGTAGTTCTTGGTGCCGTCGATCGGGTCGATGACCCAGCGGCGCGGACCGGTGCCCTCGATCCCGTACTCCTCGCCGAGGATCGCATCGCGCGGACGTGCCCGATGGAGGTGGCCGCGGATCAGTTCCTCGGCAGCCTTGTCGGCCTCGCTCACCGGCGTCATGTCCGGCTTGGTCTCGACCTTGAGGTCCAGAGCCTTGAACCGGTCCATCGTCGCCGCGTCGGCGGCGTCCGCCAGTACGTGGGCGAGGCGTAGATCATCGTGGTAATCGGGCATGTCGTCACAGTATCGACCGCAGGTGAACAGGGCCACATGGCCCCGGAGGCTGCTCGAGGTCTTGACAGTGCCCAGCGGCGCGTCAACTCTGAACCGCAGAGTCCCTGGCGTGGGAGGCGACGATGCCGACAGCGCGCGAAGCATTGCTGGACGCCGCCCTCTCGGCGCTCACCACCCGGCCCTGGCCGACCGTACGGATGGTCGATGTCGCCTCCGCCGCCGGAGTCTCCCGGCAGACCCTCTACAACGAGTTCGGCAGCAAGGACGGCCTGGCCCGGGCCCTGGTCCGGCGTGCTGCCGACGGCTATCTCGCAGGTGTCGAACGGGCGCTGGGATCGCCCGGCGGCACGGGGGACAGGCTGGCTGCGACCGCCGCCTGGACGGTGTGGGCGGCCCGTACGAACGCCCTGGTCAGGGCGTTGCTCACGGGGTGCTGGAGCGAGCGATTACCCCGTCCCGTGCGCCTGGCGGCGCCGGCCGGTTCGTCCGTACCGGCGCAGCGGCGGGCCGATGCCGGACCGCCGACCCCCGTCGAACTGCTCGGTCTGGTGTGTGACCGTGCGGTGGCCGCGCTGGACGAGGGGCGCCTGCCGCGTGACTCGGCGGCACTGGCCACGACCTGTGAGGTCGCGATGCGGCTCGCGCTCTCGTACGCGGTCGCCGCGTCCGTCCTCCCCGCGGACGCGGCGCCGCTGGTGCGCGAGGCGGTGGAGCGGTGGCCCGCGGCGTGACGGGCGGGCCACCGGCGCCCCGGAGCACGAGCGCCGCGGGCGCGAGGTGCCGGCCGTGGAAGCCGCCGGGCACTGTGCCGCTTGTCACCGTCAGTGGGACGAGCCCGACAGCTGGAGTCCGATCACACCCAGGATCACCAGCGAGATCGACACCAGCTTGAGGGTGGAGACCACATCGTCCAGGAAGACCATGCCGTAGATCGCGGTGCCCGCCGCACCGATGCCTGTCCAGACGGCGTAGGCGGGCCCCACGTCGAGCTTCTTCAAGGAGAGTGTCAGCAGACCGAAGCTGCCGAGCGCGAAGACGGCGAACGCGATGGTCGGCCAGAGCCGGGTGAACCCGTGGGACAGCTTCAGACAGACGGCGAAGCCGGTCTCCAGAAGTCCTGCGACCACGACCAGCAGCCACGCCATCGTCAGTGCCCTTCCACGTCGGTGACTGCGCCGTCCCGCTGAGCGCGATTATGCACTTACCGTCAGCGGCAGGTCGCAAACGTACCCGGATCAGTCGCCTTCGCGGCGCTCCCGGGTGGCCAGCAGCCGGTGCAGGGAGTCCAGCCGCGCCGGATCGGCGTGCCCGGCGGCGACCCAGGCGCCCAGCGCGCATTCCGGTTGGGTGGCGTCATGGGTGCAACCGCGGGGACAGTCCTCGGTGCCCGGCTCCAGGTCGGGGAACGCGTGGATGACCCGCGAGGGGTCGATGTGGTTCAGCCCGAAGGAGCGCACCCCGGGGGTGTCGACCACCCAGCCGCGCCCGTCCGGCAGCGGCAGCGCGAGCGCCGAGGTGGTGGTGTGACGGCCGCGGCCCGTGACCGCGTTGACGACACCCGTGGTACGCCGCCGGTCCTTCGGCACGAGGGCGTTGACCAGGGTGGTCTTCCCGACGCCGGAATGCCCGACAAAGGCGGTCACCCGGTCGTTCAGCAGCTCGCGCACCCGGTCCGCCGCGTCGCCGTTCTCCAGCTCCTCGCGGCTGGTGACGATGTACGGGACCCCCAGGGGGGTGTACGCCTCCAGGAGCTTGTCCGGCGATGCGAGGTCGGACTTGGTCAGGACCAGGAGCGGGGAGAGCCCGCCGTCGTACGCCGCCACCAGACAGCGGTCGATCATCCGCGGGCGGGGCTCCGGATCCGCCAGCGCGGTGACGATCGCCAGCTGGTCGGCGTTGGCGACGACCACCCGCTCGTACGGATCGTCGTCGTCCGCCGTCCGGCGCAGCACCGAGCGGCGCTCACCGATCCGGACGATGCGCGCGAGGGTGTCCTTGTCGCCGGACAGATCGCCGACGATCGAGACGGTGTCGCCGACCACCGCGGCCTTCCGGCCCAGTTCCCGGGCCTTCATCGCCACGACCGTACGGCCGTCGACGAGGCACGTCAGGCGGCCGCGGTCCACGGTGAGGACCATGCCTTCCTCGGCGTCCTCGTGCCTGGGGCGGGTACGTGTACGAGGCCGGTTGCCCTTCGGGTTGGGGCGGAACCGGATGTCGTCCTCGTCGGGGTTCTTGCCGTAGCGACGCATGATTCAGGCCCCGAGCATTCGGGTCCACATCTGCGGGAAATCCGGCAGGGTCTTGGCGGTTGTCGCCACGTTCTCGATCTCCACTCCGGGGACGGCAAGGCCGATGATCGACCCAGCGGTTGCCATCCGGTGGTCGTCGTACGTATGGAAGGTACCGCCGTGCAGCGGGCGCGGCTCGATGTGCAGCCCGTCGGCGGTCTCGGTGACGTTGCCGCCGAGCTCGTTGATCTCCTTGGTGAGCGCGGCCAGCCGGTCCGTCTCGTGCAGCCGCAGATGGGCGACACCGCTCAGTGTGGAGGGGGAGTCGGCGAGGGCCGCGACCGCAGCGATGCCGGGGGTCAGTTCGCCGACCTCGCCGAGGTCCACGTCGATGCCGTGGATACGCCCCGATCCGGTGAACGTCAGACCGCGTTCGGTCAGCTCACAGCTGCCGCCCATAGTGGTGAAGATCTCGCGCAGCGTGTCACCCGGCTGGGTGGTGTGCTCCGGCCAGTCCGGGATCGTCACCCGGCCACCGGTGACCAGCGCCGCCGCGAGGAAGGGCTGGGCGTTGGAGAGATCCGGCTCGACCGTCAGGTCGCGGCCGAGCAGCGCCGACGGGGACACCCGCCAGACATTCGGCTCGCCGCCCGTTTCGGGCTCGTCGACCTGGGCGCCGACGGCCCGCAGCATGTCGACCGTCATCCGGATGTGCGGCATCGAAGGCAGCCGGGAACCGGTGTGGCGTACCTCCACGCCCTGGTTGAAACGCGGTGCCGACAGCAGCAGCGCCGAGACGAACTGGGACGACGAGGAGGCGTCGATCGCCACCGGGCCGCCGTCCAGTGCCCCGCCGCCGTGCACGGTCATCGGCAGCGAACCACGCCCGTCGTCGTCGATCCGGGCGCCGAGCAGCCGCAGCGCGTCGATCACGCCGGTCAGCGGCCGCTCGTACGCACGCGGGTCGCCGTCGAAGCGGATCGGACCGTCGGCGAGGGCGGCGACCGGCGGCAGGAAACGCATCACCGTTCCGGCGTTGCCGACGTCGACCGTGGTGGGGCCGTGCAGCCCGGCCGGAATGACCCGCCAGGCCTCGCCGGAGCCTTCCGGGCCGACGCCCTCCTCGATGCCGACGCCCATCGCACGCAGCGCCTGCGCCATCAGCAGGGTGTCGCGGGAGCGGAGCGGGCGGCGCAGCCAGCCCGGCTCGGCGGCGAGGGCGGCCAGGACCAGCGCCCGGTTGGTGACCGATTTCGATCCGGGCACGGTGACGGTCGCGTCGACGGCCCCGGTCGCATGGGGGGCGGGCCAGAGGGCGGGGTGCACGGAACTTTCGGTCATGGACCTCACTTTAGACCGACCGGCACATGGGGGGTGGGAGTAGGAGCGGGGCTGGGTGCGGGCAGATGCGAGGCGGAGGATTGAGCCATGGCGGAGCCATGGTGATGGACGACAACGCGGCAGATGTGCGTGCCCAGCCCCGCGCCGCTGCCCCCATGTGCCGGTCGGTCCTGGTGGCTCGCCGCAATCCCAGATCTTGATCAAACAGGCCGAAACTGGGGCGTAAGAGAAGGCGTGATGGGCGCCGCCGCGGGCTGTCCTCCCCTCACCGGCTGAGCAACCAGCGGCCGCCGCCGATCAGCGAGCAGATCGACACCGCATGGAAAAAGCCCAGCCACAACATGGCCGGCACATCCGTGAGGCGGGACAACTGGTCCGCATCCGAGTCCGGCGCCCCGCCGCGCCGGCGCTTCGACTGCAGCTCGAACGCCGGACGCACACCCCCGAGCAGCAGGAACCAGACCACGGTGTACCCGAACAGCGACTGCACCGCGGGTGAAGCCAGCCAGGACACCAGCAGGAACGCCGTACCGGTGAAGATCACCGTGAGCGCCCCGTACAGATTGCGGATCATCACCAGCATCACCGCGAGCAGCGCGGTCGACACCCACAGCAGCAGCGTGATCCGGCCGTCGGCGAGCAGCCAGGCGCCGCCGAGTCCCAGCAGTGGCGGCGCGGTGTAGCCCGCTGCCGCGGTGACGATCATGCCTATGCCGGTGGGCCTGCCGCGGCTGACGGTCAGCCCGCTGGTGTCCGAGTGCAGCCGGATGCCTTCCAGCCTGCGCCCGCTGACCGTGGCGATCAGCCCGTGCCCGCCCTCGTGGGCGATGGTGATCGCGTTGCGCGAGAGGCGCCATAGGACGTTCGGTACGACGGCGCTGAGCGCGACCGTGGCCGTCACGACCACCAGCCACTGCTCGGGTGCGGGCTGGGTACCGAAGACGCGATCCCACAGATTGCCCAGTTCGGTGCTGTCCATGTGCGGGCGGCTCCTTGCGGTCGTGGCGGTGGATCGTGGCAGTCTGGCACTTATGTGCGGACGGTATGCAGCGAGTCGGCGGCCCGAGGATCTGACCGGACTCTTCGGCGTCGAGAAATGGGAACCGGCGGAGGCGCTGGAGCCCGACTACAACGTGGCGCCGACCAAAGAGGTCTACGCCGTACTGGAACGTCCCGTGAAAGACGCGGATGATCAACGTCCGGTTCGCCAGTTGCGCGCGCTGAAGTGGGGACTCGTCCCCTCGTGGGCCAAGTCGCCCGACGGCGGAGCCCGGATGATCAACGCCCGGGCGGAGACCGTCCACGAGAAGCCGTCCTTCCGCCGCCCCTTCGTCTCACGCCGCTGCATCCTGCCTGCCGACGGCTACTACGAGTGGGTCACCGGCGCCGACGAGCGGCAGCTGGAGGAGAAGGGGAAGAAGAAGCGGCCGCGGAAGCAGCCGTACTTCGTGACGCCCGCCGACGGATCGGTCTTCGCGATGGCCGGACTGTACGAGTTCTGGCGTGACCGGACGCTGCCGGACGATCACCCGCAGGCCTGGTGGGTGACCTGCTCCGTGATCACCACCGAGGCGGAGACCACCCCGCTCGCCGTCGCCCCCGCCGAGGGCCCGGGCGCGCTTGCCGACATCCACCCCCGGATGCCGCTGATGCTGACCCCGGACCGCTGGGACGCCTGGCTGGACCCCTCGCGCACCGACATCGGGGAGCTGCGAGCGCTGCTGGCACCGCCGCCCGGCGGACTGATGCGGGCGTACCCGGTGGCCACGGCGGTCAGCAACGTCCGCAACAACGGGCCCGAGCTCCTGGAGGAACTGACCGCGCCGGAGGTCGGCACGCTCTTCTGACCGGGCAGGATGGGCGCTGTGAGTCGTAGAGAGACAGCCCCGACGGCCGAGACGGTCGACACCGCCACCGGGCCCGCCCGGATCACCTGGCTGCCCGCGCGAAGTCCCCACCTGGTGCTCGCCCTCAGCCACGGCGCCGGCGGCGGCATCGAGGCCCGCGACATCCAGGCGCTGGCCGCCGTGCTGCCCGCACGCGGCGTGACCGTCGCTCTGGTGGAGCAACCCTGGCGGGTCGCCGGGAAGAAGCTCGCGCCCGCCCCGAAGACCCTGGACACCGGCTGGCGCGGTCTGTGGCCCGCTCTCACCGCACCCGGGCTGCCCGTCGTCGCCGGTGGACGCAGCGCAGGCGCGCGGGTGGCCTGCCGCACGGCGGCCGGGCTCGGCGCGCACGCCGTCCTCGCGCTCAGTTTCCCGCTGCACCCGCCGGGCAGACCGGAGAAGTCCCGCAAGGACGAGTTGCTCGGCGCGGGCGTGCCCACGCTCGTCGTGCAGGGCGGCCGCGACCCGTTCGGGCGGCCGGCCGAATTCCCTCCGGGGGAGTACGAGATCGCCGAGGTGCTGTACGGGGACCACGGCTTCGCCGTTCCGAAGAAGTCCGGACTGACCGAGGACCGGGCGATGGAACTTCTCACCGCCGCCGTGACGGAATGGCTGGACCGGCTCCCGTAACTCCGGACCGACTCTCGTCACTGAGGCCCGCACATCCCCAGGTGGATCGGATCACACCCGGGGACGACCCGGCGCACCCCGGGAATGTTGTGTCGGGGACCACTGTTGTTGGGGACATCGGTACATCAACGTCGTACGTGGAGAGGGAGTCCGTCGCATGGGTTCGACCATCTGCCCGCGCCGCTCGAACGCCGCTGACCTGGAGTGGACGGTGCTGCACGCGGCGAAGACCACACCCGGGCGGGCACGGAGCGGATCGGAACGACAGCCCGCGTCGAAGCAAGGTCGACTATTCTCCGATTCGAGCGGGTCCGGTCTTGGAACCGCCACAGCGTTGGAGGAGGTGGGTCCGGTCACCGGTACCGACACAGGGACCGACGACGGCCGCGCGGAGGAGACGACCGCCGAGCGCAATGCGCGCTTCGAGCGGGACGCCCTCGGTTTCCTCGACCAGATGTACTCGGCCGCGTTGCGCATGACGCGCAATCCCGCAGACGCCGAGGACCTGGTTCAGGAGACGTATGCGAAGGCGTACGGCTCCTTCCACCAGTTCCGCGAGGGGACGAACCTCAAGGCGTGGATGTACCGCATCCTCACCAATACGTTCATCAACTCGTACCGCAAGAAGCAGCGCGAACCCCAGCGCAGTGCCGCCGAGGAGATCGAGGACTGGCAGCTGGCGCGCGCCGAGTCGCACATGTCCACAGGTCTGCGCTCCGCCGAGTCGCAGGCGCTCGATCACCTGCCGGACTCGGACGTGAAGTCCGCGCTGCAGGCGATCCCCGAAGAGTTCCGTATCGCGGTATATCTCGCCGATGTAGAGGGCTTTGCCTACAAGGAGATCGCGGACATCATGGGGACTCCCATCGGTACGGTGATGTCCCGACTGCACCGGGGCCGCCGCCAACTGCGCGGCATGCTGGAGGACTACGCCCGTGAACGCGGGCTCGTCCCGGCCGGTGCCGGAGAGTCGGACGATCGGAAAGGCTCGGGCTCATGAGCTGCGGAGAGCCGCACGAGACAGACTGCTCAGAGGTCCTCGATCATCTCTACGAGTTTCTCGACCATGAGATGCCCGACAGCGACTGCAGCAAGTTCGAGGTGCACTTCGAGGAGTGCTCCCCGTGCCTGGAGAAGTACGGGCTGGAGCAGGCGGTGAAGAAGCTGGTCAAGCGCTGCTGCGGTCACGACGACGTGCCGGCCGACCTGCGCTCCAAGGTGATGGGCCGGATTGATCTGATCCGTTCCGGGCAGGCCGTGCCGGACCAGGACGTGGTGGCCGAGCTGCCGAGCGCCGCCACGGAGTGACCGGCGGCCACCCCTGAACTCGGGGCCTTTTCTGCACGATGAGGGCGTACCGCGACTGTCGCGGCGCGCCCTCGCCCGTACCACCGCCAACGCATGCACTTCACCCGAACGTGCTAATCGGGCTCAACCATGCTCGACCAAGTGCCCAACTCGCTAGCGTGGCGCCTCCATTGACCTAGTTCGGGGGGCGGGCAGGGCGGGTGAGAGGCACCGGGGCTGCGGCGCTCGCGGTCATTCTGGCCGCCGCGGTCTGCGCTGTCCTCTGTGTGCGGCCAACGCTGCCGCCCGGCGGTACGGGCGTGCCCTGGGGCACCGTCGGCCTGCTCACCGGGCTCTATCTGGCCTGTGAACTGCCCGGACGCCGCCCGTTCTTCGGCAGCTCCGTGCCGATCAGTGCCGGATCGTTCTTCCCGCTGCTGCTCGCGGCGGCGTTCCTGTTGCCGCCCGCTGCCGCGGCGCTGGTCCCGATCCCCGGCTCACTCGTCGGCCGGGTGGAGAACGCGCCCGTCGCGGTCCGCCGCGTCTGGCGCATGGCCCAGCTGGTGATCACTGTCTGGGCGGCGTCGACGGTCCACGGCCTGCTCGGCGGCGGCGGCACGCTCGGCGGGCCCGGCCCCGGTCTGCTGCCCGACTTCCCGTACGCCGTCCTGCCCGCCAGCGTCGCCGCGCTGGCCTTCAGCCTCGTCCTGACCGCCCTGGACGGCTCGATCCTGGCCGCGGCCGAACGGCTGCCCGTCCGGCGCGCCTGGAGCGGGCTGCTGCCGAACTCGCTCGGACCGCACCTGGTGCACGGGCTTTCCGGACTGATGATGGCTCTGCTGTGGCGCAGCTCGTACGGGCCGCTGTCGGCGCTCTTCGTCCTGCTGCCGATGTACATCTCCTGCTGGGTCTTCTCCCAGTACCACCGCCAGCAGGCGGCACACCGCGCCACCATCCGAGCGCTGGTGCAGGCGGTCGACATCAAGGACACCTACACCCGGGGGCACAGCGAGCGCGTCGGGCAGGCCTCCGTGCTGATCGCCAGGGAGCTGGGCATGGCGGAGGACCGGCTCGAAGTGCTCCGGTTCGCCGGGATCCTGCACGACGTCGGCAAGCTCGGCGTGCCGACCCGGGTGCTGCGCAAGGAGGGGCCGCTCACCCAGGAGGAACGGCGCGTGATCGAGCTGCACCCGGAGTACGGCCACGAGATCGTCCGGGGCATCGGTTTCCTGGGTGAGGCGCGGGCGGCGATCCTGCACCATCACGAGCGGCTCGACGGCAGCGGCTACCCCTACGGGCTGAGCGGGCGGGAGATTCCCGAGTTCGCACGGGTCGTCGCGGTGGCCGACGCCTTTGACGCGATGACGTCGACGCGGTCGTACCGCAGGGGACGGCCGGTGCCGGTGGCGGTGGAGGAGCTGAAGCGTTGTGCGGGGACGCAGTTCGATCCGCAGATGGTGCGGGCGCTGGCGCGGGCGGTGGAGCGGTACGGGTGGGCCGCGGAGACGGTGGCGGTGACGGCGGACGAGGCAGTCCCGTCGCCGGGTGCGGGTGCGGGTGCGGGTGCGGGTGCGGGTGCGGGCGCGGGCGCCGGGTTCGTCCCGCAGGCGTCTCGTCCTCGGCCCCCGGACGGGCTGGGTGGCGCCGACGGGCTCGACGGTGCGGACGGGCTCGACGCTGCCGCGGAACGTCCCCGGTGACCGGCGCCGTCGCTGCCGTCCGTGGCGGTGCCGTTGTGCTTGCCCTCGGGGGGCTGGCCCACACTCTCTGGCACGGAGTTCATGAACCCGGGCATGCCCTTGCCTTCGGTGCGCTCATCACCGTCGGCGAGCTCGCCCGCTGGGGTGCGCTGCCCGGGGAGCGGGAGCCCGCGCCGCTCGGGGCCGCCGGCGCGCTCGCGTACGCCCTGCTCGGCCGCAGTGGCGGGCAACCCACCACCCACGGGGTCCTCCAGGTCATCGCCGTCCTCGTCGCCGCGCAGCTTGTCGCCGCCGTGCCCCACGTGGCGCGCGGCAGCGGGCCCACCGCCGATCAGCTCGCCCGGCGGATCGTCACCGTCTCGTTCGCCGCCGTGTGCTTCCTGCCGCTCTACAACTCCGGCCGGACCGCCGACTGGTTCGGCGACGGTCCGTTCTTCGCGCTCTTCCTCCTCGTCCTGCTCGGGCTCACCGCCCTGTGCGACGCCGTGCTCGGAGCCCTGTTGCTGCGCTCCGGCACCCTCCCTCACGGCTTCAGGAGCAGGGGTGGCACCTCCATCCCGTACGGGCCGCTGCTCCGCGACGAGCTGCGCGCCCTCCTCGGCATCGGTTCGGCGGTCTGTGCGACGGGTGCGGTGATGGCTCTCGGGGTCGCCGTCGCCGGGCTGTGGGCGCTGCCCGTGCTCTGCGTACCGCTGCTGCTGACCCAGGTGTCGTTCCGTAGGTTCGTCGCCGTGCGCACCACCTACCGGCAGACCATCGCCTCGCTCGCCCGGTCCACCGAGATCGCCGGCTACACCCCCCACGGGCATGCCCGCAGGGTGGCGGTCCTCTGTACGGCCGTCGGCCGGGAGCTGGGGCTCTCCGGGGCCGAGCTCACCGTGCTGGAGTACGCCGCACTGATGCACGACATCGGTCAGCTCTCCCTCGTCGACCCCGTGCCCGACGGGGCGACCGCCCCGCTGCCCGCCGCGGAGCAGCGCCGGATCGCGCTGCTGGGCGGGGCCGTGGTCCGGCAGACCGGTGTGGACTCGGGGATCGCCGTCGTGGTGGAGCGGCAGGCCGACCCGTACCGCGAGCAGCCGCTGCCCGCCCGGATCGTCCGCGCCGTCAACGCATACGACGACCTGTGCGGGGAAGGTCTCAGCGGCCCGCTCGGCGCTCTGGAGAGGCTCCGGCTCGGCACCGCCCACGACTACCAGCCGGAGGTGGTCGAATCGCTTGCCAGGGTCCTGGCCCGGGGCGGTCTGACCCCCGTCCCACCTGGGTAACCCATGGGTAATGAGCGGGCGTCCTGCCAGGCATGGTTGGATGCGAAGGAGAGCGCAAGAACGAGGGTGTCCAGTCGGGACAGGCGGGAATCGTGAGGATCTTCGGGAAGGTACGGCATCGGCCCTCCGCCTCTTGGCGGCAGGCCACGGACCGCGCGTTCACGCTGATCGGCGACGGCCGGTACGAGGACGCGGGCGCACTGCTGACACGCGCGGCGGACCTGGAACCCTGGCTCTCCGAGTCATGGTTCAACCTGGCGCTGCTGCACAAATTCCGGCATGACTGGGAGCAGGCGAGAGCGGCCGGGCTGCGCGCCGTCGCGCTCCTCGACAAGGAGTCCGGCGCCCCTGACTGGTGGAACGTCGGGATCGCCGCCACCGCGCTGCAGGACTGGCCCCTGGCCCGCCGCGCCTGGCAGGCGTACGGCCTGAAGGTGCCCGGCGCCGGCCAGCACACCGCAGCGGCCAACAGCGAGCCGGTCGGTATGGAGCTGGGCAGCGCGGCCGTGCGCCTGTCGCCCGAGGGCGAGGCCGAGGTCGTCTGGGGCCGCAGGCTGGATCCGGCCCGGATGGAAGTGCTGTCGATCCCGCTGCCCTCCTCCGGGCGGCGCTGGGGCGAGGTCGTCCTGCACGACGGGGTGCCGCACGGCGAGCGGGTCACCGCAGCCGGCCCCTCGTACCCCGTGTTCGACGAGATCGAGCTCTGGGCTCCGTCCCCCGTACCCACCTGGGTGGTGCTCCTCGAAGCTGCCACGGAGGCGGACCGGGACGCTCTGGAGCAGCTGGCGTCCGATGCCGGATTCGCCGCCGAGGACTGGTCGTCATCCGTGCGGTTGCTCTGCCGGGCCTGCTCCGAGAGCCGGATGGAGAGCGACGAGGGTGACGGCGAGCATCTCGACCCGCACGACCACAGCGAGCCCGGCCATCCGGGACCGCTCGGCCACCGCACCGCCGGAGGTCTGTGGGTGCCGGAGCGCGAGTGCGGGATAGCGGCACCGGCCGGGCTGGTGCGGGGACTGCTGGACGGCTGGGTGGCGGACAGCCCGGACAGCCGTGAGTGGCGGGATCTCGAAGAAGTCTGCTGAGCTGTGCGTCCGCGGCCCGGCCGGAACGGCCTCCCCCACGATCGGGAGCCCGCTCCCCGCCGCGGGGGAGGCCGTTACGCTGTACGGGCATCGATTCGGGTTTTGAGGAAGGCGTACGGCGGACATGGCGCAGCAGGAGACGGACGAGCAGATCAGCGTCGACGACGAAGGCTTCGTCGTGGACACCGAGGACTGTGAGGCGCGCGAGGCGGCGTACCGCGAGCGCGGTACCTCCCGTCCGATCACGGTCGTGGGCAACCCGGTGCTGCACAAGGAGTGCAAGGACGTCACCGAGTTCGGCGACGAGCTGGGCCGGCTGATCGACGACATGTTCGCCAGCCAGCGGACGGCGGAGGGCGTGGGCCTGGCCGCCAACCAGATCGGCGTGGACCTCAAGGTCTTCGTCTACGACTGCCAGGACGACGACGGTGTGCGGCATGTGGGCGCCGTCTGCAACCCGGTGCTCGAAGAGCTGTCGCCGGAGGAGCGCATCCTCGACGACTCCAACGAGGGCTGTCTCTCCGTCCCGACCGCGTATGCCTCGCTGGCCCGCCCGGACTACGCGGTGGTGCGCGGCCAGGACGCCAAGGGCAACCCGGTCAAGATCCGCGGCAACGGCTACTTCGCGCGCTGCCTCCAGCACGAGACGGACCATCTGTACGGCTACCTGTACATCGACCGGCTCTCGAAGCGGGACCGCAAGGACGCGCTGCGGCAGATGGCGGAGAACACGCCGCGCTACGAGATCGTGCCGAACGATTAGGGCGTGTTTCGAAAGTAGCGTTGTCCGCCCGTAGGGCGGGCCGGGCGGTGTCTGGTGCGTGCGATCGCAAGGCGGAGGGTCGCCCCGATACTGGGCGTATCGGGGCGAGCCCGACAACGCAGCGAGCGTGCGTGCCAGACACCGCCTGGCAGGCGGGACTTTCGAAACACGCCCTAGTCCTGAGGCGTCCTCGCCCCGGTCGCCGGTGCGTCCTCGGTCCCTCCCATGGCCTCAGGGGCATGGGAGGGACCGCCTTGACGGGCTTCATCCGCCAGCCCGTCCGACGATCAGAAGACAACTGACCTCACGTCACGAGCCCATCACAATCGATCAGTTGGAGCTGAAAGCGGTATTGCGGCGTCCACGCACCGGGCGTAGGACTGGTGCGCACAGGACGACCTGATGGACGAGCGGCACCGCCGACCGACCGGCGGTCCCACCCGTCCGTTCACGCGCACAGGAGAGACGGGGCAGCGATGCGCACAACGCTTCGGATTCGCAGGGCCGCGATGGTGTTCACCGCCGTCGGCGCACTGGCCCTCACCGGCTGCGGCGACGACGGCGGCAGCGGAAAGGGAAAGACGGGAGGAGGGTCCGGCAGTGACGAGCCGAGCTCCTCGGCCGTCGCACTGCCCAAGCTGGACGGCGAGAAGATCTCGGTCGCGGCCGTCTGGACCGGGCCCGAGCAGGCCAACTTCATGAAGGTCCTCAAGGAGTTCGAGAAGCGCACGGGGGCGACGGTCACCTTCGTCCCGGCGCAGGACCCGATCGTCAACTTCCTCGGTACGAAGATCGCGGGCGGCCAGCCGCCGGACGTCGCGATGATCCCGCAGGTGGGTGCGATCAAGCAGGCTGTGGAGAAGAAGTGGGCCAAGCCGGTCGGCGCCGACGCGAAGGCGCAGCTGGAGAAGAACTACGCGAAGGTCTGGCAGGACCTCGGCGCGGTGGACGGCACCCAGTACGGCGTCTACTTCAAGGCCGCCAACAAGTCCCTGATCTGGTACAACGCCAAGGCGTTCGAGAACGCGGGGGCAAGTGAGCCGAAGACCTGGAAGGACTTCATGGCGACGGCCGAGACGGTCTCCGCCTCGGGTGTCACCCCGGTCTCGGTCGGCGGCGCGGACGGCTGGACGCTCACCGACTGGTTCGAGAACATCTACCTCTCCCAGGCGGGTCCGGAGAAGTACGACCAGCTGGCCAAGCACGAGATCAAGTGGACGGACCCGTCCGTCAAGGACGCGCTGACGACGCTCGCCGAACTCTTCGGCAAGCCGTCCCTGATCGCGGGCGGCGCCGACGGTGCCCTGCAGACGGAGTTCCCGGTCTCGGTCACCCAGGCCTTCACCGGCGGTGACCAGCCGAAGGCCGCCATGGTCTTCGAGGGCGACTTCGTCGGCGTCAACATCGCGCAGACCAAGGCGAAGATCGGCACGGACGCCAAGGTGTTCCCGTTCCCGGCGGTCGGCGCCGAGTCGCCCGTGGTGACGGGCGGCGACGCGGCAGTGGCGCTGAAGGACAGCAAGGGTGCCCAGGCCCTGCTGACCTGGCTGGCCTCGGCCGATGCCGCGAAGATCTGGGCTGAGCAGGGCGGGTTCATCTCGCCGAACAAGTCCCTGGACACCGCCGCGTATCCGAACGAGGTGCAGCGCACCATGGCGAAGGCGCTGATCGCGGCCGGTGACGCCGTCCGGTTCGACATGTCCGACCAGGCCCCGCAGTCGTTCGGCGGGACGCCCGGGAAGGGCGAGTGGAAGACGCTCCAGGACTTCCTGAAGAACCCGAAGGACCTCGCGGGGACCCAGGCGACACTGGAGTCCGACGCGGCCAAGGCGTACAAGAGCTGACGGGATGACGACAGCGACAGCGGGGGGCGCCGACTCGGTGCTCCCCGCCGACAAGCGTCCCCCCGAGCGCTCCGGGCGCCCTGATCCCACAGGCCCGCGCCGGAGCGTGACCGGTACCCGGAAGATCATCGCAATGCTCTTCCTGCTGCCCGCGCTGGTGCTGCTCGGTGCACTCGTGGTCTATCCGATCGTGTACTCCGTCTACCGGTCGTTCTTCGACCAGGCGGGTACGGGCTTCGCCGGCCTCGACAACTACAAGGCGCTGTTCACGGATGACACCATCCGCACAGCGGTCAAGAACAACGCGATCTGGGTCGTCTTCGCGCCGACGATCTCCACCGCGCTGGGGCTGATCTTCGCGGTGCTGACCGAGCGGATCCGCTGGGGCACGGCGTTCAAGCTGATCGTCTTCATGCCGATGGCGATCTCGATGCTGGCGGCGGGCATCATCTTCCGGCTGGTGTACGACCAGGCGCCGGAGCGGGGCGTCGCCAACGCCGTCTGGGTGGGCGTGCACGACACGTTCGCGGAGTCGGCCGGCTATCCGAAGGCGCATCCGCTGCCGGTCCATCCGCTGAAGGCGGGCGGCGGCGGGTCGTTCGTCACGAAGGCGCCGGCACAGGCCGGTGTACCCGTGCGATTGCCGCTGGTCGGTGTGGCGCCCGCGAAGATGCCGACGGACGCAAAGCCGGCGAAGGCAGCCCCGCCCGAGTCCGGGAAGGTCACCGGCACCGCGTGGCTGGACTTCACCAAGGGCGGCGGCGGGAAACCCAATGTCGTCGACGCCAAGGAACTCGGCCTCAAGGGGCTGAAGATCGAGGCGGTGAAAAACGGCAAGGTGGTCGGCTCGGCGACGGCGGCCGCGGACGGTACGTTCACCCTGCCCGCCTCCGCCGAAGGCGCCCTGCTCAGGCTTCCCGCATCGAACTTCAGGGAGCCGTACAACGGGGTCGACTGGCTCGGCCCGTCCCTGGTGACGCCCGGGATCATCGGGAGTTACGTCTGGATGTGGGCGGGCTTCGCCATGGTGCTGATCGCGGCGGGCCTCGCAGGTCTGCCGCGTGAACTCCTCGAAGCGGCCCGGGTGGACGGGGCGAACGAGTGGCAGGTGTTCCGCCGGATCACCGTGCCGATGCTCGCGCCCGTCCTGGCGGTGGTGCTGGTCACCCTGATGATCAACGTGCTGAAGATCTTCGATCTGGTCTTCATCATCGCGCCGGGCTCCTCCCAGGACGACGCGAACGTCCTGGCGCTGCAGCTGTACCGGTCCTCGTTCGGCACGGACGCGGATCTCGGGATCGGCAGCGCCATCGCCGTACTCCTGCTGCTGCTGGTGATCCCGGTGATGATCTTCAACATTCGCCGGATTCGTAGGGAGGGGCGCCGATGACGACTCCGTCGACCACGGCCGCCTCCGGCCGGTGGCCCGGGTGTTGCCCCCCGGAAAAACACAGCGACATTCGCCGGATCGGGAAGGAGGGGCGCCGATGACCACCCCTACGGCGAAGGCGACGCAGTCCCTCGGCTCACGGATCGCGGCCCGCACCGGCGGCGGCGCGATGCGGTTCTTCCTCGTCCTGGTCGGCCTGTTCTGGCTGATGCCGACCATCGGGCTGCTGCTCTCCTCGTTGCGCGGCGCCGACGACATCGCGGCGACCGGCTGGTGGAAGGTCTTCACCGCCCCGTCCGAGCTCACCTTCGACAACTACAGCCGGTTGCTGGACAATTCGACCATCACCCATTCCCTGCTGAGTACGGTCATGATCACCGTACCCGCGACGGTCCTGGTCGTGGTGATCGGTTCACTGGCCGGGTACGCCTTCGCCTGGATGGACTTCCCGGGCCGCGACTGGTGGTTCCTGCTGGTCGTCGGGTTGCTGGTGGTCCCCGTGCAGGTCGCCCTCGTCCCGGTCTCCAAGCTCTTCGGTGACATCGGGATCTTCGAGACGACCTTCGGCGTGATTCTCTTCCACACCGCCTTCGGGCTGCCGTTCGCGATCTTCCTTCTGCGGAACTTCTTCGCGGAAATCCCGCGTGAACTCCTGGAGGCAGCACGGCTCGACGGGGCCGGCGAGATCCGGCTCTTCACCCGGGTCGTGATGCCACTGGGCGGCCCGGCGATCGCCTCGCTGGGGATCTTCCAGTTCCTCTGGGTGTGGAACGACATGCTGGTCGCCCTGATCTTCGCGGACTCCGACTCCCCGCCGATCACCGTGGCGCTGCAGCAGCAGGTGCGGCAGTTCGGCAACAACATCGATGTGCTGGCGCCCGGCGCCTTCGTCTCGATGGTGATTCCGCTCGCCGTGTTCTTCGCCTTCCAGCGCCAGTTCGTCTCCGGCGTGATGGCGGGTGCGGTCAAGTAACCGCACACCGGACCGACCGCGGTCCACCCGCTGTACGTCAACGTGGGGTGGGTCCCGTTACCCATAACGGGACCCACCCCACCTGCCGCTTCGCACGAACGCCACGTTCGGCGTAACCCTCCCACTCCATCGGCCGTTTGCGGACCACCCGCCCGCGCCAGCGAACGACCCATGGATGTGATGTGCCCCGGTTCAGTGTCATCGTGCCCGCGTACCGGGTTCAGGCGTATCTGGACGAGAGCCTGGACTCGGTGCTGACCCAGTCCTTCGAAGACTTCGAGATCATCGCGGTCGACGACTGCTCCCCCGATTCCTGCGGCGCGATCATCGACGGGTTCGCCGCCCGCGACAGCCGGGTCCGGGCCCTGCACCTGCCGGAGAACGTGGGTCTTGGCCTCGCCCGCAACGCCGGGATCGCGCAGGCCACCGGCGACTATCTGATCTTCCTGGACAGCGACGACACCCTCGCCCCCGGCGCCCTGCGGGCCATCGCCGACCGGATCGGGGAGACCGGCGAACCGGACGTCCTGGTCTACGACTACGCCCGGACGTACTGGACCGGCGCGAGCGTACGCAACACGTTCGCGGAGCATCTCGCCGAGACCGGCCCTGTCACGTTCACGCTCGCCGACCGGCCCGGACTGCTGAAGGTCCTGATGGTCGTCTGGAACAAGGCGTACCGCCGAACGTTCGTCGAGGCCGAGGGGTTCACCTTCCCGCCCGGCTACTACGAGGACACCCCCTGGACCTACCCGGTGCTGATGGCCGCCGGTTCGATCGCGGTCCTCGACCAGGTGTGCGTCGGCTACCGGCAGCGGCGTCAGGGCAACATCCTCTCCACCACCAGCCGCAAGCACTTCGACATCTTCGACCAGTACGACCGGGTCTTCGCGTTCATCGACGCCCGCCCCGCACTCGCCGCGTGGCGGCCGGTGATCTTCCGCAGGATGCTCGACCACTTCTCGACGCTGTTCACCACCCGCGGCAGGCTGGCGCACGGCAGCCGCACCGAGTTCTTCCGCCGGGCCCGCGCCCACTGCGCCCGCTACCGCACCCCTGGCGCCCCCGTCCCGTGCCGCGCCCGGCTGCGCCACGCACTGATCCGGGTCGGCGCCCACCGCACGTACCGTGCCCTGTGGACCGCGAAGCTGCTGCTCGGGCGGCTGCGCCGACTCACCGGGGCCGTGCGCCGGGTGGCGCGGGCCGCCTCGCTCCAGGCCTATTACCGCATCCAGCTGCGGCTGCCGGTCCGCGCGGACCGGGCGGTGTTCGCCGCGTACTGGCACCGCGGCTACGCCTGCAACCCGGCGGCGATCGAGGCGAAGGCCCGCGAACTGGTGCCCGGGCTGCACACGTCCTGGATCTGCGGCCCCGAGGACGCGCACACCGTCCCCACCGGGACCCGTCCGCTCGCCCCGGGGACCTACCGCTACTGGCAGGCGCTCGCCCGCTCCAAGTACCTGGTGAACAACGTCAACTTCGACCGGCGGCTGGTGAAGCGGCCCGGTCAGGTGCTGCTCCAGACCCATCACGGCACCCCGCTGAAGACCATGGGCCTGGACCTTCGGGACCGCCCCGCGGCGGCCCGCTCCATGGACTTCAAGCGGCTGCTCGCCAACGTCGACAAGTGGGACTTCTCCCTGTCCGCGAACCGGCACTCCACCCTCGTATGGGAGAAGGCGTATCCGTCAGGATCCGCCGGCTGCACGACGCTCGAGTACGGCTATCCGCGCAACGACCTCTTCCAGCGGGCCACCGCCGCCGATGTGGCGCGGCTGCGCGAGTCGATCGGCGTCCCCGAGGGCGCCACCGCCCTGCTGTACGCCCCCACCCACCGCGACTACCGGCGCACCCAGCACCTCGGCCTCGACCTGGAACGGTTGGTCCGGGAGCTCGGTCCGGGCTTTGTGATCCTGACCCGCGCGCACTACTCGTACGAGGCTCCGCTGGTCCGCGAGCCGCACCCGCGGATCATCGATGTCAGCGGCCATCCGTCGGTCGAGGCGGTCGCGCTCGCCTCCGACGCGCTGGTCACGGACTACTCGTCGCTGATGTTCGACTACGCCAATCTGGACCGGCCCATCGTCATCCACAGCAGCGACCGGGAGGCGTACGAGGCGGCCCGCGGCACCTACTTCGACCTGCACTCCTGCCCGCCGGGCGCGATCGCGCACAGCGAGGACGAGCTGCTCGACGTCTTCGCCACCGGCCACTGGCGCGGCTCCCGCTCCGCGCAGTTGCGGGCGGCGTTCCGGGCACGGTTCTGCCCGTACGACGACGGGCACGCGGCGGAGCGAGTGGTGCGCCGGGTCTTCCTGGGCGACACCGACGTGCGGGTGACCGCGGTCCCGCCGGCGGAACAGCGGCCGGTGCCCGTCGTCGTACCAGCGCCCGCCACGGATCCGGCGCCGCCTGCCGTCCCCGCCGCCGCGGGTTCCGGGTCCGCTCCGGCGGACCGGCAGGCGGCGCCCGCCGAGCGCGGCCTCGCCGGGGCGCAGTCCGTCAACGGGACCTGATCGCCCTCTCTCCTCCCAGTGCCGTGACCGGCCTTGTCTGCCCGCTGTGCCAGTGACCGAGAAAGAGCGCGTATGCCCCGACTGAGTGTCATCATCCCCGTCCGTCGCGCCCGCGGACATCTGCGCGAGTGCCTGGAGTCGGTGCTCTCGCAGTCGTTCACGGACATCGAGGTGATCGGTGTCGATGACGGGGCGCCGGACGGCTCGGGGCTGCTGCTCGACGAGTTCGCCGCCCGGGACGACCGGGTGCAGGCCGTCCACCTCCCGGCGGACGAGGGTGCGGGCGCCGCCGGTCGGCGCAACGCCGGGGCGGAACGGGCGCTCGGCGACTACTTCCTCTTCCTGGAGGGCAACTTCGTCCTGTTGCCGGGCGCGATGCGGGCCGTCGCCGACCGGCTCGATGCCACGGGCGACCCGGACCTGCTGCTGTTCGGCCACCACAAGCGGCCGTTCCGCGGCCGCCCCCAGCCGACCCGGTCGCTGGAGTTGCTGCGCGAACTGCCCGCGGGCCGGCTCACCCTCGCCGAGCATTCCGGGCTTCTCGACATCGCCCCGGTCTCCTGGAACCGGGCCGTGCGCCGCAGCCTCCACGAATCGGAGAAGCTGGCCTTCGGACCGGGACAGCACGGGGAGCGGATGTACGCGCTCCAGACGCTGGCCGCCGCCGCATCGGTCGCCGTTCTCCCGCTCGCCTGTGTCGAACACCGCCGGCAGCGCTATCTGCCGGACCTTGCCGACGAGTCGGAGCCGACGGACGGCACGACACCGCTCCAGCTCGTGGAGGCGTACGCCGGGCTGATGACGTTCCTCGGGGAACGGCCGGTTCTGCACCCGCTGCGTGCCCTGCTCTTCGACCGGGCCGCCCAGGAACTCCTCGGCGGGTATCCGTCGGTGAAGCGGCGGCGCAGGCGGTACGTACGGTCCGTGGCCGCGTTCCACCGTACGCACCGGCCCGAGGGGCATCGGTTCCCCGGCGGCACCAAGGGACTGCGGCCGCGGCTGATCGGCGCCGGCCGGTACGTGGGGCTCGGCGCCCTCGACACCGTGCTCGCCCTGCGCCGGGGTGCGCGCTCCGCACCCGCCGCACTCCGCGCGCGGGCCAGGCGCACGCTGTCCGCGCGCTACTACTGGTGGCAGCGCAGACGCCCGCTCGACCGCGGGCTCGCCGTCTACGCCGCGTACTGGAACCGCGGCGTCAGCTGCAATCCGGAAGCGATCTTCCGCAAGGCCCAGGAGCTGGCTCCCGGAGTGCGCGGGGTGTGGGTGGTCTCGAAGAACCAGGTGCACGCGGTGCCGCCCGGCATCGACCACGTGGTGCCGGGGACCCGTCGCTACTGGGCGCTGCTGGCCCGCGCCACGTACTTCTTCAACAACGTCAACTTCCCCGACCACCTGGTCAAACGCCCAGGCCAGATCCATGTCATGACCCACCACGGCACCCCGTTGAAGATCATGGGCCTGGATCAGATGGAGTATCCGGCGGCGGCGCAGGGCCTGAACTTCGACCGGCTGCTCCAGCGGGTCGACCGGTGGGACTGGAGCGTCTCCGCCAACCCGCACTCCACGGAGGTGTGGGCCCGCGTCTACCCGAGCGCCGCGCGCTCGCTGGAATCCGGCTACCCGCGCAATGACGTCCTGACGACCGCCACGGGCGCACAGATCGCGAAGATCCGGGCCGGGCTCGGTATCCGGCCCGGGCAGCGCGCCGTGCTGTACGCGCCGACGCACCGCGACTACGAGGCGTCGTTCACCAGCCGGATCGATCTGGAACGGCTCGCCGATGCGCTCGGCTCGGGCACCGTGATCATGGTCCGCGCGCACTACTTCTACGACGGTGCCGGGCTGCCGGACCGTCCGACGCTCCTCGATGTCTGCGACCATCCGCGGATCGAGGAGCTGTGCCTGGCGGCCGACGCGCTGGTGACGGACTACTCGTCGGTGATGTTCGACTACGCGGCGCTGGACCGCCCGATCGTGGTGCACGCCCCGGACTGGGAGACGTACCGCACGGTCCGCGGGGTCTGCTTCGATCTGCTGTCCGGGGCGCCGGGCGACACCCCCGGGGCGGTCTCCACCAGTACGGAGGAGCTGGTCCGGATCTTCCTCGACGGCAGCTGGAACAGCGCGGAGAACGGGGCGCTGCGGGCAGCGTTCCGGGCGCGGTTCTGTCCGTACGACGACGGGCAGGCGGCGGAGCGGGTGGTGCGGGCGGTGCTGCTGGGGGAACCGGCAGCGCCCGGCGGGCGTGTGCCATCGATCGCCGGACGGGCTTGATCGTCCCGCCCGGCGAGGAGGTCCCTCCCCTGTGCGGGTCGGTCTCAGCGTTGCTGGCCCGCCATGACCGTCGCGAGGCCGATGACGACGAGCAGTGAGCCGCCCCAGGTCCACATCGAGGTCCGCTCGTGCAGCACCGTCGATCCGGCCATCACGATCAGCAGGTAGCCGACTGCGTTGAACGGGTACGCGATGCTGAGCGGCACTTTGGCCAGTGTCGCCATCCAGGCGAGCGCGGAGACCGCAAAGACGACCAGCCCGAGGATGACCCACGGGCTGGTCGCGGCGCGGATCGCGAGCGATCCCCCGTCGCGCCCGGCCGTCGCCGCGGCACCCTTCATACCGTGTTTGAGCATGATCTGGCCGCCCGCCGACGCGAACACGGCGAACAGGAGCAGCGTCAGACTGGGCAGGGTCAAGGTCTTGCTCCTGACTGCGGGGGCGGGCGGCGGCCCGGGAGCGCGTGCGGGGGCGGGCACGGAGGCGGCGGGAGCCGCGGTCTCAGACCCCGACCCGGTCGGCAAGGACGTACTGTCGGTTGAGGATGTCCTGAACATCGACGTGCTCTCCAGCGATGATCGTCTCGGCCGCATGCGGGGTGAGCAGTGCGACGTGCTGATAGCCGAACAGCGTCGGCCGGATCCGGGTCAGCAGCTTCGAGAGCCCGCTGAGGATCGCAGGGAGGGGGCCGCGGCCGCCGAGGAGGGACCAGAACGGCGCCCCGGTGGAGGCGATGTCGAGGACGTCGTAGCCCGCGTTCCGGACGGTGCGGCGCAGGCTGGCCCGGGTGAAGAAGCGCAGATGCGTTTCGTCGAGGATGCCACGCCGGTCGTAGTCGAAGATCCCGAGCGCGACCCGCAGCCGTGAGTACCAGTGGCTGAAGTTCGGTACGGAGAGAAGTACCTGACCGCCCGGCCGCAGCACGGTCGCCACCTCGGAGAGGACCCGCTCGGGGCGGGAGAGGTGCTCGATGACATCGCCGGCGACCACATAGTCGAAGCCGGCGCCGATCTCGGCGGGCAGCCCCTCCTCCAGGTTGGCGAGATGGAAGTGTGTGCACTTCTCGCGGACCCCCGGCACCTCGATGTAGTCGACGCCGGTCACTTCGTGGCCGAGGGTTTCGAGGCGTTGGGCGAACAGCCCGCCGGAACAGCCGAGATCGAGCACCCGGCCGGGCGGGAGCGCCCGCATCTTCTCCAGGATGACGGCGTGCGAGGAGCCGTCGCCCTCCTTGAAGGCGTACTCGACCGGCTTGGGGATCCAGGCGCACGTGCCGAATCCCTTGACGGCGAGGCGGTATTCGAGGACGTCCTTGATGACATCCTTCGCGTACTTCATGCCGTTGACGTAGCAGATCTCGTCGCCGTAGTACGTCGGTACGGGGATCTCCTTGATCCGCATTCCTTCGTTGAGCAGCTGGACGATGATCTGCGTGTCGAAGTCGAACGCGTCGGTGTTCCGGCCGATCGGCAGCTTCTTGAGTGCCGCGACGCTGTAGGCGCGGTAGCCGGAGTGGAATTCGGTGAGCTGCGAGCCGAGGAGCCCGTTCTCCAGCCGGGTGAGAATGCGGTTGCCGAGCCATTTGTACATCGGCATGCCGCCCTTGAGGGCGCTGCCGGACTTCATCATCCGTGATCCGAACACGGCTTCGCATTCGCCGCGTTCAATGGGGTCGACCATGTCGGGAAGCAATTCGGGGGCGTACTGTCCGTCGGCGTGCAGCAGCACGATGATGTCGAGTCCGTGTTCGGCTGCCAGCGCGTATCCGGCCTTCTGGTTCCCGCCGTATCCGAGGTTCTTGGTGTGCCGCATCACGACGGTCCGGGGCATCCCCTCCGTCTGGGACCAGCGGCATCCTGCGGTGAAGGTCGCGTCATGGCTCGCGTCGTCGAGAATGAGGACCTCCGAGATCCGGGACCGGAAATCCTCCGGAATTCGGTCGAGAGTGTTCTCCAGCGTCGTCTCGGCGTTGTACGCGACCACCAGGATGCCGATCCTGGGGCTGGTGCTTTCCTTCACGAAAGGTTCTCCAGTTGTGCTCGGGTGTGGTCAGTTGCCGGCGGAACCGGACGGCTGTGAGGCACGGGGCGCCGTGACCGACGCCCGTTCGGTGGAGGTCGACGAGGGCGCGGTCGGCGGGGCGGCGAGGATCTTGCGGACGCCGATGACCAGTCCGATCGCGAGCACGAACCACCCGGCGGCGCCGAGCTGCAGCACCGTTTCGCTCCAGCGCACGGCGGAGCGTCCCTGGTAGCCGAGGACGGCCGTCCAGCCGAGCAGGCAGCTGTACGCGAGTCCCTCCCAGAACCCGATGACGAACATCGCGGCTGCCGCCCAGGTCAGGTACTGGAGGGCGGAGGCGGTGGAGAGGAGGAGCAGCAGGCCCATCGTCACGGCGACGACCACGGGCAGCTGCGCGGGCCGCACCCAGGCCAGCCAGACACCGACGGACACGCAGATCAGCACGAAGAGGAAGTGGCCCTCGCCGCGGATGAAGGTGATGAACGGCTCCGGCAGACCGAGCACATCGGCGAACCGGACGAGCCCCCAGAGGCGGTAGTTGCCGCCCGCGTACTCCAGGACGTTCTCCTTGAGGTTCTCCGGCACGGTCACCAGGACCGGCCCCCAGACGAGGGCGACCAGGGCGGTGAACCCCGCGGTGAAGCGGACGAACACCGGCCGCCCGCCGCGCAGCGCGACGACGAACAGCGCGGGGATCACCACGACAGGGATGAACTTGACGCTGATGCAGAGCGCGGCGGCCACCCCCGCGGCCAGCGGCGCCTTCCGGTCGGCCAGCAGATACCCGGCAGCGAGGGCGGAGGTGATGGCGACCGCGTCGGTGTTGCCGTGGTACCCGGAGGTGGCGATCAGCACGGGGCTGAGGGCCACGCCCGCCCCGCAGGCGACCGCGGTACGGAGAGAGCCGCGCCGCCGGACGATTTCGAACACGACGAGCGCGCAGAAGAAGTCGGCGATCGAGGCAGGTGATCGGATCAGCGTCCCGAACGGAATTCCGAGTTCGGCGAGTTCGTTCAACCCGAGAAGTATCCATCCGGCCAGTGGCGGATGGTTGTAGACAGGCAGGCCGGGCAGCGGCTGCTCATAAATGCGAATGGGGCCGTGAACGGTGATGGCCTTTGCGAAACCTTGGAAGATGCGCACGTCGGCGGGGCCCGGCGTGTTTGCCGCGATCAGCATTCTGATGAGCAGCCCGACGGCTGCGGTGACGAGCACGACAGCTCTTGCGCGTCGTACGCTCCAGGTGTCGCACCACATTCGGATACCCATGAAAACAGAACGTAGCAACCAGAGGCCGCTATGCAGCGCACCGATCAACATACTTAAGCAGGCTGGTAATAGATTCCCTGCCGAACTGCACCCGCACCGGATGGTGCGAATCACTCGAACGGTTCATCCAGCCCGCATTCCCACGAGCCCGTTCGCGATCACGGCCGCTTCACCGCCGAGCCCGATGCCGGTCCCCCCGGCGTACGGGGGCCGGCACCGGGGAACACCGCTGCGCCGCCTACAGCATCCGGTCGACCACCCGCTGCGCCGCGTGCCCGTCGTCGAGATCGCAGAAGTCCCGCCGAAATGCCGCGTACGCCTGCGCGTGTCCCTCGGTGGCCCGGACCGGATCACGCAGCGCCTCGACGAGGTCGGCGGAGTCCGGGATCAGGGGACCGGGGGCGCGGTTCTCGAAGTCGAAACAGAAGCCGCGCAAGGTGTCGCGGTAGTGGGCCAGGTCGTACGTGTGGAACAGCATCGGGCGTCCGGTCTGCGCGAAGTCGAACATCAGCGAGGAGTAGTCGGTGACCAGCGCGTCGCTGATCAGCATCAGCTCGCCGACGTCCCCGTAGCGCGAGACGTCCCGCACGAAGCCGCTCCCGGTGTCCGGGAGCCGGTCGGTGACCAGATAGTGGCGGCGCACCAACAGCACACTGTCGGAGCCGAGTTCGCGTTCGGCGGCCGCCAGATCGAGCTGAAGGTCCAGGGCATACCTGCCGCCGCCCTGCGGCCGGTCCTCGCGCCAGGTCGGCGCGTACAGCACGACCCGCCTGCCCGGGGGGATCCCCAGCCGCTCCCGCACCGAGGCGGCCACCTTGGTGCGGTCCGAGGCGTGGAAGAGGTCGTTGCGGGGGTAGCCGCACTCCAGCATCTCCCCCCGGTAGCCGAAGGAGCGCCGCAGGACGGGGGTGGAGAAGCTGTTCGGGGAGACGAGGACGCTCCACTGACGTGCGCGCTGTTCAATGGTGGCGATGTAGGCGGCGTTGGCCTGAGCGGTGCCCGCGAGGTCGAGGCCGATGCGCTTGAGGGGGGTGCCGTGCCAGGTCTGCACGACGGTCTGGCCGTCGCGCCGTTCGAACCAATCGGGCAGCTGGCTGTTGGTGACGATGTGTCGGCTGCGGGCCAGCGCCTCGTGCCAGGCAGCGGAGCCGTGGACGACGGCGGTGACGCCCGCCGGGATGCGGGCCTGCTGATCACGGACGACCCACAGGTGCTGGAATTCGGTCGTACGGGCGGCCAGTTCCTCGTAGATCGCCCGCGGTGAGTCGGAGTACTGGCGGCCGTCGAAGCTGCTGTAGAGCACGGCCTCGCGCAGGGGTGCCGCCGTGCGCTGCCGTCCGTACGCCTCGCGCAGCAGCCGCTTGCCGCGGACGCCGCGTTCGGCGGCGGTGAGCACCGACGCACAGTCGATGAGCAGCTGGTCGTGGTAGCGCCGCTCGATGACGTACCGACGCCCCGCAAGGGTTCGCGTGGCGGGGAGGGTGCGGTGGGCGGCGGCCGGGATGCGCAACGGCAGGTCGAGCGCATCGTCGGTGGCGCCCTTCTCGCGAAGGAAGAGGTACCAGTGGCCCTCGCCCAGCGGCAGTGCCCCGTCGGGTGCCTCGACGGCGTCGGGCCGCAGCTCGGCCCGGAACCGGCGCTCCTCGGCGGGCCCGGAGAGGGCCACCGGAAACACGGCCTCCTCCTGGTGTCCGCTGTGCCGGGCGACCAGCTCGACGGGGCGGTCCGGTTCGTCGGGGAAGGTGCCCTCCAGGAGCAGCAGGCCGTCCTCGGTCCAGCTCGCCAGCTCGCAGACGGGCTGTACGGTCCGGTCGCTGATCAGCAGATTGCCGCGGGAGCCGACGGTGAGAGCGAGCTCCCGCCTGCCACCGTCCGCGCCGCGCGCGACCGGGTAGCGGCCCGGCAGGACGGGACCCGGCACATCGATCGGTGTCCGGCGGCCGTCCGGTCCGACGAGATGGAGGCTGTACGGGACGGTGCCCGCGCCCGTCGACGGCCGGGCGTCGGTCAGCGCGCCGAGCGGGATCTCGGCGGTGAAGCGCCGCCAGCCCGCCGCCGACGGCACGACGCCCTCGTGGACCGCCGCCGGACAGTCGAAGGCGGTGCCGGACGGCCGGTGGGTGAGGCCGATCCGCAACGGGCCCGTGCCGAGGCGGTCGCGGATCATGCCGTCGATCACCACGGTGCGCGTCCCGTCGCCCGCGTCGCCCTCCCGGTGCGTCTCGAACCGGGCGTCGATCCGCTCGGCGTGCAGCACCAGCTTGCCGCTCTCGAAGGCAGGCACGATCCGGTGGTCGCCGTCCGGCCGGTGCACGGGCGGCGCCGCCGCCGCCTCGTCGGTGGAGACGGCGGAGCGGCGCAGCATCCCGTGCCCGGCGATGCCGATTTCGAGCCGCCAGGTGAGCCGTTCGGCAGGGCCGCCGGGATCGATCCGGAGCCTGGCCGGGTCGACGACCGTCTCAAAGCCGGACCGGTCGTAGTCGTGCAGGCTCTGCCGGGAGCGTGCGGTGGCCTCCGGCTCGTCGACGGTACGCAGCCGCAACGGCACCAGATGCCGTCGGCCGGCCCGTAGCCAGCCGGCCCGGAACTCGCTGCGCCGCGAGGCGGCGGGCAGGTTGCGGATGTAGGCGTACCCCTTGAGGTGCAGCTTTCCGCCCTTCCAGTGCGCCTCGCGCAGCCGGGCGGTGAGCGGCAGGTCCCGGTCGCCGACGCGCAGCACCGACCGCGGCACGGGCCGCGTCAGTCCCGGGTACGAGGCGCTGCGGCGCCGCACGCCCCGTACGGCGAACGCGCCCGGTTCGGCCTTGTCATGGGCGAGCAGCGCCAGCAGTTCGTCGGTGCGCCGTTCGCGTACGAGATGCCACATCAGGCGCAGGCGCAGCGGCAGCCCGTCGAGGACGGTGGGGTCGACCTGGTCGGTGAACTCGTTGGCGTACGTGAGGAAGGCGCGGCGGTACTCGTCGTCGCCGTCGGGCAGCACCTCCATGAAGTACCAGAGGTCGTTGGCGAGGACATGCGCCTCGTAGCGGCGCTTGTCGGCGGCGCTGCGGTGCTCGTCGAGAAAGGTGGCGACGCCCAGTACGTGCGAGGCCCGGTCCTGGATGCCGCGGACGACGGCGCGGCGGGCGGTGATCGAGCCCGCCCGGTCGCGCCAGTGGTAGACGGGGTCCTTGACGACGTCGACGGTGCGGGCCAGGAAGTGGGCAGGGAGGACGACGGGAATGTCCTCGTAGAGCGCGCCGACCGGGAAGGCGAAGGCGTGCTCGTTCCAGAAGGACCGGCGGAAGACCTTGTTGCAGGCGATCCGGTCGGCGGCCAGGTCCCAGTCGCGGGAGATGTGGGTGCGCAGCCGGGTGCTCGCCATGGGTTTGCGGAAGTTGGGCGACTGCTGGAGCTTGCCGGAGGCGCGCAGCCGGAGCACATTGCCGGACGCGAGGTCGGAGCCGGTCTCGTCGAGTGTGCTGACGAGGAGTTCGTACGCGCGGGGCGGGAGGGTGTCGTCGCTGTCCACGAAGGCGAGGTAGCTGCTGCCCGGGTCGCAGTTGCGGACACCGGTGTTGCGGGCGTGCCCGAGTCCGCCGTTCTTCTGGCTGACCAGCCGGAAGCGGCTGTCCTGAGCGGCGAATGCGGAGGCCAGGGCAGCACTGTCGTCGGTGGACCCGTCGTCGACCATCACCACCTCCAGATCGGCCATGGTCTGCTCCGCGAGGGACTTCAGGCAGTCCGTCAGATAGAGCTCGACGTTGTGGACGGGGACGACGACACTGAGCCGTGGCGGCATGTTGAGCACGTCCGTTCATCGGGGGCCTGGTTGTCCGTATGGCTCAACCCCGTGAACGCCCGGGGGTCACCGGTTACGGCCTCGAACGTGTGACATTAGGCGCCGTCCAGGAACAGTCGTCGCACCACGCGTTCGGCGGCGCGCCCGTCGTCGTACGGACAGAACCGCTCCCGGAACGCGGCCCGGAGCGCGGCGGTCTCGGCCGACCGCCACTCCCCCGACCTGAACACCTCGAGCAGTTCGTCCTCGGTGGTGGCGACGGCGCCCGGGGTGTCGCCGGGGCGGCCGGACAGCAAGTCGAAGTAGGTGCCGCGCGAGGCCCGGTAGGCGGCCCAGTCCGGGGCGTAGCTGACGATCGGGCGGTCCAGGCAGGCGTAGTCGAACATCAGGGACGAGTAGTCGGTGATCAACACGTCGGAGGCGAGGCAGAGTTCCTCGACGGACGGGTGCCCGGTCACATCGATCACACGGGCGCCGTGCAGCTGCGCGGAGCGGCCGTAGAAGTAGTGGGCGCGCACCAGCACCACATGATCCGGACCGAGTTCGCGGGCGAGACGTTCCAGGTCGAGGCGGGGGACGAAGCCCTTGCGGTAGTCGCGGTGGGTCGGTGCGTACAACAGTGCGGTCTGTCCGGGGGCGAGGGAGAGCCGGTCCCGGAGTTCGGTCCGCTGCTCGGCGGTGGCGGTGAAGAAGATGTCGTTGCGCGGGTAGCCGAGGTTCAGATGCTCGTACGAGGACGGGTAGACCCGGTCCCAGATCTCGGTGGTGTGCGGGTTGGCGGAGAGGGAGAAGTCCCATTGGTCGGCGTGGGCGACGATCTTCTCGAAGCTGATGCCGTTGGTGAGGGCCGGGAAGGGGCGCTGGTCGAGCCCCATGGTCTTGAGCGGGGTGCCGTGATGGGTCTGGAGGTAGACCTGGCCGGGGCGTTTGGTGAAGCCGCCGGGGAAGCTGGAGTTGTTGATCAGATACGTGGCGGTGGCCATGGCTCGCCAGTAGGCGCGGGAGCCTTCGATGACGTACGGGGTCCCGGGCTCCATCCGGTCGCGGTGGCGGGACGAGACGACCCAGACGCCCTGGACGTGCGGGGCGAGTTCGCGCGCCTTGGCGTGGATCGCGGCAGGGTTGCAGGCGACGCCCCGGTTCCAGTAGGCGCCGTACACCGCGAGGTGGGGGTCGAGCGGCCGGTGCAGGTCGGTGCGGTAGGCGGCGCGCATGACGCGGGCGCGTAGCGTCTTCTTCCGGCGGCGCAGGGCGGCCGTGGTCCGGGCGCGCCGGTCGCGGGCGGCCTGCTGGGCGCGGTGGGCGGTGTAGCTGCCGGGGAGGCCGGCGGCGCGGTGGAAGGCGGGGCGGTCGGGCGGAGCGATCCGGCCGGGGTCTGCGAGCACGGCGCGCAGATGGCGGGTGCGCGCCTCCTCGACCCGCGGGTCGTGGTCCGTCTCGGTGCGCAGCCGCTCGTACGCGTCGATGACCGCGAAGTGGTGGCGGCCGGGGGTGGTGGCGAAGGTGCCGGTGCGGCGGATGCGGTGGCGGACACAGATCCGGTCGAGCTCGGCGAGGGTGCCCGCGTCGGCGGCGAGGAGTTCGGCACGGTGGACGGGGAGGACGTCCTCGTAGGGTCCGTCGGTGAAGTGGAGGCCGTGCCCGGTCCAGAACTCCCGGCGGAAGAGCCGGTTGCGGACGGACGGGAGACCGTCGGCGGGGGCGGTATCGCCCCACCAGTCGATGCGGTCGTGCCCGAGGAGCAGTACGTCGGGCTCGCTCCGGGCGAGCCGGTCGGCGATCGCTTCCGGTGCGCCCGGTCGCAGCAGGTCGTCCCCGTCGAGGAAGAGCAGGTACGTGCCGCGCGCCTCAGCGGCCCCCGCGTTGCGGGCCGGTCCCGCACCGCGATGCCCGGGAAGGCTCACCACCCTTGCCCTGTCGTCGCGTTCCGCGAACTCGGCGGCGATCTCGGCGCTGCCGTCCGTCGATCCGTCGTCGACGACGATCAGCTCGGTCCATGCGTCCGACCGGTCGAGCACGGACTCCAGGGTCTCCCTGAGATATCCCTGAACGCGATGGACGGGCACGACGACACTGAGACGGAGCATGGCAGCCGAGCGTAACCGCGCACGGACCGCGCGCCGAATCACGTGTTCACCCGTTCGGGTCAGTGCCGGTGACCCGGGGCGTCCGCCCGGGTTGACCCGGGCATGAAGCCTCGTCTCAGTGTCGTCGTCCCCGTCCACAACGTCGAGGAGTATCTGGAGCCATGCCTGCGGTCGGTGGCCGAGCAGTCCGTCGACGCCATCGAGGTGGTGCTCGTCGACGACGGCTCGACGGACGGCAGCACGGCGATCGCCGAGGCCTTCGCCACCCAGGACCGGCGCTTCCGCTATGTCCGCCAGCCCAATGCGGGGCTGAGCGCGGCCCGTAACGCGGGGGTGCGGCACACCACCCCCGGCGTCCCGTATCTGGCGTTCGCCGACAGCGACGACATCGTCGTCCACGACGCGTACGAGCGGATGCTGGCATCGCTGGAATCGACCGGATCGGACCTGGCGACCGGCAATGTCTGGCGGCTGACCGAGCAGGGCAGGCAGCAGGCCTGGCAGTACCGCTGGCTGACCGGGACCCGCGCCCGCACCCACATCAGCCGAGATCCCCGGCTGCTCGCCGACCGGGTCGCCTGGAACAAGGTGTTCCGGCGTTCGTTCTGGGACCGGCACTCCTTCGTCTTTCCGGAGGGGAAGCTCTACGAGGACACCCCGGTGATGATCCCCGCGCACTTCCTCGCCGGTTCCGTCGACGTGCTGCACGAGCACGTCTACTACTGGCGGGTGCGGGAGGGTTCGATCACCCGGCGGCGTACGGATGTGAAGGGCGTACGGGACAGGATCGCGGCCTGCGAGGAGGTCAGCGCGTTTCTCGGCGGACGGGAGGCGAACAGGGCCGCGCGCCGCCGCTACGACACCTCCTGCCTGCGCGACGACTTCGTGTACTTCCTGGAGGGGCTGCTGATGGGCGGTCCCGAGTACCGGGACGCGTTCATGGCCGGTGCGGGCGCGTTCCTCGACCGTGCGGGGCCGGCGGTCCTCGACGAGCTGCCCGTGGAGCTGCGGATCAAGTGGCAGCTGGTGAGGGAGCGCAGGACGGCCGAGCTGCTGTCGGTACTCGCCTTCGAACGGGCCAATGGTGCGGGGACGTTCGCGGTCACGGGTGTGCCGGGACGGCGGCGGGCGTTCTTCCCCGGCGTGCCGGAGAGCGCCCGCTTGGCCAGGACCGATCTCCCCGCGGTTGCGCGGCTGCTCGGGGCTGAGTGGGGCGGCGACGGGAAGCTCCGGCTGCGCGGATACGCGTACATCCGGAATCTGTCGGCCTCGGCGCCGCGCCACTCGCTGAAGATGGGGATGGTGCGCGCGGCCCGCGGCACACAGCTGCGGAGCGTGCCGGTGCGGACCGTTACCGCCCCCGAGGCGACCATCGACTCCGGCCAGGAGTTGCACAGTTATGACCGGTCCGGCTTCGAGCTGGTCCTCGACCCGAGGCGGCTGCGGCCGGGCAGCTGGCTGGTCGGCGTGATGGTCGCCGGGCACGGTGTGGTGCGGCGCGTCGCCGTGCGGGCCGTGGAGGCGGGTGCGGTCCAGCCGCTGGTCCACGACCTGGGCGACGGGCGGCGGGCGGTGCTCGACTACCGGGGCGGGCGGCTGCAGCTGACCGTGGCACAGCTGTCCGCCCGGTGCGAGGCCCATCGCACCGGGGAAGAGCTGGAGTTGACGGGACGGCTGTTCGGGGGTGCGCGGCCGAAGTCGCTGGTGCTGACGTGCGACGGGGCGCTGGAGAGCGAGTACCGCTACCCCTTCGAGTGCCGGGCCGACGAACGCTTCACGGTACGGATCCCCCTCACCGACCTCGCCCGCATGGCGGACGCATACGGCCCGCCGCACCGGGCGCCACGCGAGGTCGAGGCGGAACCCGGCGGGCGGTGGCAGGCCCGGCTGATCCTTGCGGACGGCTCCCGGGTGCCGCTCCCCGCAGCACCGGACCTGCCGCTTCCGGCGCTCGCCGACGCGAAGGGCGAACTGGTCCTGGATCTGACCGGGCAGCCGGTCGTGGACCGGGCCGAGTGGACGGCGTACGGGGCGCTGCGCCTGGAGGGCGCGGCAGGTTCGGTAAAGAACGCACCCCTGCTCGTCCTGCGGCATGAGGCGCTGCGCGAGACGGTGACCATCCCGGTGACGTACGAAGAGACGCCCAGGGGCCGGCGCGAGGCAGGCCGTTTCACCGCGTTCCTCGCGCCGTCGGTCGCGGCGGGTCTGCACGAGGGGCGCTGGGAATCGCATCTGGGCGGGCTGCCCGTCCGGGTGCTGACCGCGCTCACCGCGCGGCTACCGCTCCGCAGGAAGAGCGAACCCGCCGACTCTGCCCGGGAGTTCACTCTCGACCGCCGGCACGGCAACCGGCTGACCGTGCACGCGGGCCCGGTCCTCGCACCCACCGAACGGGGCGCGTACCGCCAGGCCGCCCTGCGTGGCGCGTACTACCCGGCGCAGCGCGCCCTGCCGCTGCGCGACACCGTTCTGTACACCGGAGGCGACTCCCCGCGCGCCGTCCACCGCGAACTCGTGCGACGGGGCGTGGAGTTCGAGCACCTCTGGGTGACGGACGGGCGGCAGGGAAACCTGCCGCCCACCGCCGTGCCGGTCGTCGAGCACAGCACCGCCTGGTACGAGGCCCTGGCACGGGCGCGCCGGATCGTCACCGCCGACCAGCTCCCCGAGTGGTTCGAGCGGCGCCCCGGGCAGACGGTCGTGCAGACCTGGCACGGCGCCCCGCTCGGCCGCTTCGGCACGGACCTCACCGACTCCCTCTACGCCGACCACCGCCACCTGGCGTCCCTGCCGCACCGCGCCGCCCAGTGGTCCGTCCTGGTCTCCCCCAGCAGCTGGGCCACCCCCCACCTGCGCCGCGCGCTCGCCTACGACGGCGAGGTCCTGGAGGCCGGCTCGCCCGCCAACGATCTGCTCTTCGCCGCCGACCGGGAGAAGACCGCCGAGCGGGTACGACGAAGGCTCGGCATCCCGGCCGGGCGCCAGGTGGTGCTGTACGCACCGACCTACCGGGCCCACCTGGCCCATGCGGCCGCCGACGCCGGATCCCACCGCTGTCGCTGGGATCCGGCGCTCGACACCTCGGCCCTGTCGGAGGCGCTCGGCAACACCCACACCGTGCTGGTGCGCAGGCATCCGCGGGTGACCGGCTCCGTGCCCGACGGCCCCCTCGTACGCGATGTGTCCGCGCACCCGGACACCGCCGAGCTGCTGCTGATCGCCGATGTCCTGGTCACCGACTACGCGGGGCTGATGTTCGACTTCGCGCACACCGGCCGGCCCATGCTTTTCCACACGTACGACCTGGAGCACTACCGCGACACCGTGCGCGGCTTCTGCCTCGACTTCGAGACCCGTGCCCCCGGCCCGCTACTCGTCGGCACGGACGAGATCGCCCGGGCGCTGCGCAACCCCGGCACCCTGGCCGCGTCGGCGCAGCGGCATACGGAGGCCTGCAAGAGCTTCCGCAGGGACTTCTGCGACCTGGACGACGGCAGGTCGGCGGCCAGGGTCGTGGACCGGCTGCTGGCGGCGGAGGGGGCGGTCAGTTCTTCTTGAGCGCGGCGACCGCCGAGGCGGCGAGATCGTCCAGGTACCCCTTGGGCAGGTCACCGCGGACGACCGCGAGCCGCCAGTAGAGCGGTCCGACGATCAGGTCCAACGCGCGGTCGGGGTCGCTGCCCTCGGGCAGCTCGCCGCGGGCGACGGCGTCCCGGACGACCACGGCAGCGACGCCCTGCTGCGGGTCCAGCAGGGCCGCCTTGATCGTGTCCGAGATCTCCGGGTTGCGTGCCGCCTCGACCAGCAGGTCCGGGATGACCTGCGAGGCGACGGGGTGACGCAGGGCGTAGGCGGCCAGTTGCAGGACGGCGCGGACGTCCCCGTACAGCGAACCGGTGGCCGGAGCCGGCATGCCCTGGACCGCGACGGCGGAGACCAGGTCGAGAACCAGCGCCAGCTTGGACTTCCAGCGCCGGTAGACGGCGGTCTTGCCGACACCCGCGCGCCGGGCGATGCCCTCGATCGACATCCGGGCGAAGCCGACCGCCGCCAGTTCCTCGAAGACGGCGCTGCGAATGGCATCGGTGACGTCCTCGCGCAGCACAGCGGCTCCGGCGGGGACGCGACGGCGGGTTCCCGGGTCGGTGGTCATGGCCAAATGATAGTCCGTAACGACGAAACGGTTGCGTTGCGACGTATTCGCGTCCTACCCTCGACGTAGCGACGATACGGTTCCGTTCCGGCGATCGCGATTGTTCCTGCCCTCCCGTCGAAAGCGATCGTGGTGAGCCAGACAACAGCCTCAGCGACCCTGCCGGCCGCATCCGCCCAGGCGGTGACCGATGCGGTCCCCGCCCACGCGCTCCACCCGGTGTACGAACCGGGCGAGCTCGCGGCGCTCGCGTCCCGGCACGGGCTGACCGTGAGCGGCGCCCGGCCGACCCTGGGCGCCTACATCCGGCAGCTGTGGGGACGCAGGCACTTCATCACGGCGTTCGCCACCGCCAAGCTCACTGCCCAGTACAGCCAGGCGAAGCTCGGCCAGATCTGGCAGATCATGACCCCGCTGCTCAACGCGACGGTCTACTACTTCATCTTCGGCGTCCTGATGAACACGAAGCGCAACGTCGAGGACTTCGTGCCGTTCCTCGTCACGGGCGTCTTCATCTGGACCTTCACCAGCAGCGCGATCACTGCGGGCACCCGCGCGATCAGCGGCAACCTCGGCCTCGTACGGGCCCTGCACTTCCCGCGCGCCTCGCTGCCGATCGCCCTGGCCCTGCAGCAGCTCCAGCAGTTGCTGTTCTCGCTGGGCGCGCTGGTGCTGATCCTCATCGGGTTCGGGCAGTTCCCGCAGCCGTCCTGGCTGCTGGCCATTCCGGCACTCTTCCTGCAGGCCGTGTTCAACACCGGCGTCTCGATGGTGGTGGCACGGCTGGCCGCCCGGACCCCGGACATCGCCCAGCTGATGCCGTTCATCCTGCGCACCTGGATGTACGCCTCCGGCGTCATGTGGAGCATCGACGGACTGCTCAAGGGAGACCGGGTCCCGCACTTCGTGAAGGTCGCGCTGGAGTGCAATCCGGCCGCCGTCTTCATCGACCTGATGCGGTTCGCCCTGATCGACAGTTTCAGCGGGTCCCAGCTGCCCCCGCATGTATGGGCCGTCGCCGCGGGCTGGGCGCTCGTGTGCGGGGTCGGCGGCTTCGTGTACTTCTGGAAGGCCGAGGAGCTGTACGGACGTGGCTGAGAACATGAATGGCACCGACGAGCGGGTCCCGACCGTCGTCGTCGACGACGTCCACATCACGTACAAGGTCAATGGCGCCCGTACCGGAAGGGGCAGCGCCACCTCCGCCCTCAGCCGGATCGCCTCGCGGCGGCAGGCCCCCGGAGTGCGCGAGGTGCACGCCGTGAAGGGCGTCAGCTTCGCCGCGTACAAGGGCGAGGCGATCGGTCTGATCGGCTCCAACGGCTCCGGGAAGTCGACGCTGCTGAAGGCGATCGCAGGTCTGCTGCCGCCGTCGAAGGGCCGGGTCCACACCCAGGGCCAACCGTCGCTGCTCGGGGTCAACGCGGCCCTGATGAGCGATCTGACCGGCGAGCGGAACGTCATCCTGGGCGGGCTCGCGATGGGCATGACCCGCGAGGAGATCCGCGAGCGCTACGAGCAGATCGTCAACTTCTCCGGCATCAACGAGAAGGGCGATTTCATCACCCTCCCGATGCGGACGTATTCCTCGGGCATGGGCGCCCGGCTGCGCTTCTCCATCGCCGCCGCCAAGAGCCATGACGTCCTGCTGATCGACGAGGCGCTGTCCACGGGCGACGCCAAGTTCCAGCGGCGCAGCAAGGAGCGCATCGTAGAGCTGCGCAAGGAGGCGGGCACGGTCTTCCTGGTCAGCCACAGCAACAAGTCGATCACCGAGACCTGCGACCGGGCGATCTGGCTGGAGGCGGGGACGCTGCGGATGGACGGTCCGGCAAAGGACGTCGTCGCCGCGTACGAGGAGTTCACCACCGCCAAGAAGTAGCGGACCCGAACCGAAGGGGGGCGCCCCGGGCCGAAAGCCCGGCTCGACCCCAGGTCAGTGACGACGTCGGGGAGCGCGTTGTGCTGCCCGATGAACTCCCGTCCTCGGTCGATGTGGGCCAGGAACTCCTC